>JALVJU010000372.1 GCA_027034005.1 Marinilabiliaceae bacterium | reverse complement strand
CATTGAGTAACAGAAGTATCTGATCAGAAAATTTGGAAAGAGATTTTACCAGGCTTTCTATCTCTTTTTTCTCTTGGAGGCGGTCCAGTCGTCCCAGAGTGGTGAGGACGCGTTGTTTTACTTTCTTCCCTTCCCGGTAGGTTTGTACTACCTGAAGATATTGATACTTGCCGCTCTTTTTGATCCTGACAAACATGATCGGATATATTGACACTGCAAATATCTGCCATATATCTCAATTATGCAATAGTTTCTGAAATATTCTGTGGCACTACATTTTCAGAAATTTCGGAAGATTTCAGACGTAACTCGCTGATTATGAGGATCGGTTTTTCTGAAGGTGCGTTCCAACTGTAGAAGAAAAGTTAGGGTTTATTTTATGATAATAATCTGATGAATTTGTATTGAATATTATTTAACATTAAGATAACATTTGTTAATTGTTTGATTTGTTATTTAGTATTACATTTGCAGCATCAAACAATAATTAAATGGCCGTGATAAATGCCGGATTGTTATAGATTCAAAACCGGCTCTTATAATTTGTCAGATCCTGATGAATTTTTTTAAACATAATAGTTTTTATTGGTCTTTTTCTTGATTGGATTATGAATGAATTCAGAACGGTTATAAAATTACAGAATTCAGATGAGAAGATTTCGTATGATTCTGTTTTGCTGTTCGTGGGTTCATGTTTCTCTGAAAATATCGGGGATAAGTTCATAGAAAGGCGGTTTAGTGCGGCTGTAAATCCGTTCGGGATTTTGTACAATCCTGTTTCAGTAAAACAGAGCCTGGAAATTTTACTGGAAAAGAGATTGTTCCAAAAGGATGAGCTGTTCAGGTACGAGGGCCGTTGGCACAGTTTTTATCATCATAGTCGTTTCTCATCACCTGAAAGAACAACGGTTCTTAAGATGATAAATGAAAATATAGAAAAAGGACATGATGTTTTGAAAAAAGCAGATTTTCTTTTTATCACTTTTGGGACATCATGGGCTTATGAGAATGTTGAGGACGGGACGGTTGTTGCAAATTGCCATAAACTGCCGGCATCGAGGTTCAGGCGTTACAGGCTGAGAATTGGTGAAATAGTGGAAAGTTATTCCGGGCTGATCGACAGGTTACGGGAATTTAATCCGGGACTTAAGATCGTTTTTACGGTAAGTCCTGTGCGTCATTGGAAAGACGGTGCTCACGGCAACCAGCTAAGCAAGTCGGTTTTGCTTCTTGCCGTTGATGAACTGGTCCGGAAGTTTGATCATGTTGATTACTTTTCAGCGTATGAACTGGTTATCGATGATCTGAGGGATTACCGGTTTTATACCGAAGATATGCTGCATCCTAGTAGTGTTGCGATAGATTATATCTGGGACCGGCTTTCGGAAATGTACTTTGATGATAACGCTAAATTATTTGTAAAAGAAATAGAGAAAATAATTAAAGCAAGGGAGCACAGGCCTTTTAATGAAAAGGGTGAGGAGTACAGAGCTTTTTTATCAAATATGGTAAAAAAGTTGGATGTATTGTCGGGAAGATATCCTGCAGCTGATATAAAAGAGGATAAAGAATATTTTAAACATAAGTTAAATAAGATTGTTACAAATTTGTCATGATCAATAAAAACGCTTTGGTGTATTTCTGTTTTTTTGACGTTTTAAAAGTTTACCGGATATTCTTATTTCCAATATCATATTTTAAATGGTATTTTTCTTAAAAAAGTTTTAACTTGTTAGTAAATTCTTAGTCTTATGGATAGCTACATACATTTGGACAAATCGAAGTTGATCAACCTGGAATATACATTATTCAGGGAGATATTAAGAACCAACAGGGCAGGAGCCTATTCGAGCAGTTCAATAATCGGATGTAATACGAGAAAATACCACGGACTTCTGGTAGCTCCTTTAAAGGAGTTTGATTACAAGAGGTTCGTGTTCCTGTCATCTCTCGACATCTCGGTTGTTCAGCACGAAAAGGTTTTTAACCTTGGTATTCACAAGTACGACGGCAGTCATTACGATCCTAAAGGCCATAAGTATATCCGGGATTTTATCATGGATACCACACCTAAGCTAGTGTACAGGATCGGAGGTGTTGTTCTTTCCGTTGAAAAGCTTCTTGTAGAGAAAGAAGATCAGGTACTGATAAAAATAACGCTTGAGGAAGCACATTCGCCTACAACCTTAAGGTTAAAGCCGTTCCTGGCTTTCAGAAGCGTTAGGGAACTCACGCATGAGAACCTTGAAGTAAGTACGAAATACCGGGTGATAAAGAACGGTATTAAGATTCGTCTTTACGATGTTTTCCCATATCTGAACATGCAATTGAACAAAAAGAATGAATTTGTTCCTGTCCCTGATTGGTACAGGGGTATTGAATACATCAAGGAGCAGAACAGGGGAAATGAACACAAAGAGGATCTTTATGTCCCGGGGTATTTTGAATTGCCTATCAAAAAAGGCGAGAGCGTGATATTTTCAGGTTCGCTGACCGAGACTTCACCGACAACACTGAAGACCAAGTTTACGAAAGAGGAAGCCAAGCGTGTTCCGAGAAACAACTTATTCAACACACTTGTAAATTCAGCTTTGCAGTTTATTGTTAAGAGTGAGAAGAAAATATCACTGCTTGCAGGTTATCACTGGTATGGCGAGAGTATCAGAGGGGCGCTTGCTTCATTGCCGTGGGCAGCAGGAGTGTTCGAAGATAAGAAAATAGTTGAGGAAATACTTGCCAACAATATCAAGAGGATACAAAAGGAGATTCTGGACAATCCTGATATTTATAATCCGGCAACCCTTGAAAGCATTGATGTTCCGTTGTTGTTGTTCTGGACTGTACATGAGCTTGAGAATAAAACATCGGCAAAAACCCTCTGGAAAAAATATAAGAAAGTATTTATCGGGATATTGAAACTTTACCGTGATGCCAATCGGGAACATATTAAGGTTCTTGATAATGGACTGATATACGCGAAAGTTGAAGGCCGTGCTTTGACCTGGATGAAGCTTTATTCTCATGGAAGGCCGGTAACACCAAGATATGGCATGGCAGTTGAGATAAATGCTATGTGGTATAACGCCCTTAGGTACTCCCTGGAACTGGCAGAAAAGAGCGGAGACAAGAAATTTGTCGCCGAATGGAAAGATCTGGCCGATAATGTTGAGGTTGCTTTACGGGATAACTTCCTTGGAAATCCCAAAGGCGGACTTATTGATTGCAGGGATTATGGCTATGCTGATTATTCCGTGCGTCCTAATCAGCTAATGGCAATAGCAATGCCATACACACCTTTCACGAAAGAAGAGAAAAAAGAGGTCATTGATATAGTGAAGAAACTTCTCCTGACACCACGGGGAATACGTACCCTGTCGCCCGGTAATCCGGCATATATAGGATTCATCCAAGGGGATATCAACAAGCGTAACCTCGCAATGCATCAGGGTGGCGTTTATCCAGGTTTTGTTGCCTTCTTTGCCGAGGAGTACCTTGAACTGCATAAAAGAAGCGGATTGCCATTTATTAAAAAAATGGTAGAAGGGTTTGAAGAGGAGATGATGGAGCATTGCCTGGGAACTATCTCGGAATGCTACGATGGTAATCCTCCGCATAAGGGAAAAGGAGCTGTGTCTATGCTTTGGAACGTGGCCGGAGTTTTAAGAATGTTGAATTTAATTGAGCAATACTCAGAATAAAGATATAACCTATGAGAGTATTAATGTTTGGGTGGGAATTCCCGCCCCATATAGCAGGAGGGCTTGGAACTGCCTGTTACGGGCTTACCAAAGGGATGTCCCATTTGTCGGGCCTCGATGTGATATTCGTGGTACCAAAGGCATACGGCGACGAAGATCAGTCGATGATAAGACTGGTGGGCGCCAACAATGTAAAGGTTACGGAGAGGAAACTCAACCTTTCACATTTTAAGAAGAAGCTTGATTACATCGAGGTGGATTCGAAGCTGGTACCTTATGTTGATCCCGAAGAATTCTGGAAGTTGACAAAATATGAGGTTAGCGGGATCAAAAAGTATGTTCAGGTAAACGAAAACGGACGGATCGATTTTACAGGTAAATACGGGGCCGATCTGTTAAAAGAGATCTACAACTATGCAATTGTGGCCAATGTGATAGCACAGGACCATGAGTTCGATGTGATACATGCCCACGACTGGCTGGCTTACCCTGCCGGTATTGCTGCTAAAGAAGCATCAGGCAAACCGTTAGTGATCCATGTGCATGCAACCGACTTTGACCGCAGTGGCGGAAGTGTAAACCCTACTGTATTTGATATCGAGCGTAAAGGGATGATTGCTGCTGATAAGATAATCACGGTAAGTAACCTTACCCGGGAAACTGTTATACACAAATATGGTATCACGGCCGAGAAAGTTGTTACCGTTTACAATGCGGTAGATCCTCTGCCCGAAGACAAAAAGAATGTTTTCAAGAAAGGAGTTAACGAAAAGCTTGTTACATTTCTTGGACGTATAACTCACCAGAAAGGGCCGGAATATTTTGTTGAAGCTGCTCACAGGGTATTGCAAAAGATGGATAACGTAAGGTTTGTGATGGCCGGAAGCGGGGATATGATGGAGCAGATGATACGTCGTGCCGCACAGTTGAAGATCACCGACAAGTTTCACTTTACAGGTTTCCTTCGGGGGCCGGAGGTGTTCTCCATGCTTGCTCTTAGCGATCTTTACATCATGCCGTCGGTGTCTGAACCGTTTGGCATTTCACCGCTTGAGGCAATGCAAAGCAATGTTCCCGTGATCATCTCGCACCAGTCAGGGGTTGCAGAGATATTGACATATGCCATTAAGGTGAATTACTGGGATGTGAATGCTATGGCCGATGCAATTTACGGCGTGCTTAACTACCCTGCCATGTCAACTATGTTCAAGAAATACGGGAAAGAAGAGGTGGACAACCTTAAATGGGAAAACTCAGCCGTTAAAGTAAAAGAGGTTTACGATTCAGTTATTTAATCATATTTGAAAAATATTAGATCATGAAAAATATATGTTTCTACTTTCAGGTTCATCAACCGTTCAGATTTCGCAGATATCGCTTTTTTGACATTGGTAACGATCATTATTACTATGATGACTACACCAATGAGGGAGTAATGAACAAGGTTGCTCAGAAGAGTTACCTTCCGACAAATAAATTATTGCTTAAACTTCTCAAGCAGTACAAGGGAAAGTTCAAGGTGTCGTTCTCGATATCGGGAGTTGCTATCGATCAGTTCAAACTATATGCACCTGAAGTGCTGGATAGTTTTAAAGAACTGGCAGATACCGGATATGTTGAGTTTCTCTCTGAAACATACAGTCACTCACTGGTGTCACTGAAAGATAAAAGCGAGTTTGAGGCTCAGGTGAAGAAACATTCGGATGCCATTTATGAGTTGTTCGGACAGAGGCCTGAGGTATTCAGGAATACAGAACTTATCTATTCCGACGAGCTGGGTGCCGATGTGCATTCAATGGGATTTAAAGGTATGCTGGCAGAGGGGGCAAAACATGTACTGGGATGGAAGAGCCCTAACTTCATGTATACAAATGCCATTAACCCAAGGCTGAAGGTGTTGCTGAAAAACTTTACACTTAGCGATGATATCGCATTCCGGTTCAGCAATCAGGACTGGAACGAGTATCCACTTACCGCTGAGAAGTATATTGGCTGGATCAAAGCACTGAGCCCCAAAGAGGAATTGATAAATCTTTTCATGGATTATGAAACATTCGGAGAGCATCAGTGGGAAGGTACCGGGATATTTGATTTCCTTGAAAACCTGCCAAAAGTTGCACTTAGCGATAAAGGACTGGGATTTGTCACCCCGGGTGAAGCTGTTAAGAAACTTCAGCCGGTATCGGCTATTCATGTTCCGCATCCTACAAGCTGGGCTGATGAAGAGAGAGATCTCACGGCTTGGCTTGGTAACGAAATGCAGAATGAGGCTTTTGACAAACTTTATGCCCTTCTGCCAAAGATACAAAAATGTACTGCTGATGATATCCTTAAAGACTGGGCGTACCTGCAGACGAGTGACCACTTTTACTACATGAGCACCAAGTTCTTTTCCGATGGTGAAGTTCATGCTTATTTCAATCCGTTTGAAACACCCTACGAGGCATTTATGAATTACATGAACGTGCTCAGCGATTTCACCTTGCGATTGAATGCAGCAGTGCCGGAGAGTACAGTTGAACAGGAACTTGCTACTCTTTCTGCTGTTTTGCAGGAGAAAGAGAAGAAGCTGAAAAAACTGGAGGCTGAACTTAAAAGACTGGGTAGTGGTAAGAAAACTACGAGAAGAAGAACTGCCGCAACTAAAACCGCAACCAGGGCAACCACTAAAACAGCTGCAAAAGCCAAGGCTGAGACAGCATCTAAAACAAATAAGACAGCCAGTAAGAAAAGTTAAATTGCAATAATATTATTGCTGTTGTAAGAAATGGTGAGGTTTTTTCTTAATTTTGCCTCTCATTTTTAGTAAGAATTATAGGGAGTATGTTCAACATACTCTCTAGCTTTTTAGATGGTGTACGAAAAACAGGGTTTTCTGTTTTTGTGAATAAGGACTTTTTGATATACAAGATATGAGTGATAAAATTTTAAAGCCTGACTATCTTTTTGAGGCTAGTTGGGAAGTGTGTAATAAAATAGGTGGGATACACACTGTACTTTCCACCAAAGCTCTTACATTACTGAAAGAGTTTGGCGATAACCTGGTATTTGTCGGACCTGATGTATGGAGAGGAGATAAAGAAAATCCGGAATTTATACCGGATGAGGACCTTTTTGATGACTGGAGGTGTTGCCTTGCTGACAAAGGCCTGATGGTCAAGGTTGGAAGATGGAATATCATCGGTAATCCGATAGCTGTCCTTGTTGATTTTACAAATTTCATCCCGGAGAAAGATAAGATACTTGCAAAATACTGGGAACTGTATCAGGTTGACAGTATCAGCGGAGCATGGGACTATGTTGAATCTCTTTTGTTTGGGTATGCAACAGGAAAGGTAATAGAAAGTTTTTATAACCACTACTTCGGAATGGAGGAAAAAGTAGTGGCAAACTTCCATGAGTGGATGACCGGAGCAGGTGCCCTTTATCTGAAGGAGTTCGCACCTCAGATCGCAACGGTTTTTACAACCCATGCAACTACTGTAGGGCGGTCTATCGCTGGTAATGGTCTTCCGTTGTATGATAACATTGCTGAATATGACGGAGATGCAAAGGCCCGTGAACTAAACGTGCTTTCCAAGCATTCGCTAGAGAAGAACTCTGCCCTGCATTCGGATTGTTACACCACTGTTTCAGAGATCACGGCAAAAGAGTGTAAACAGTTTTTCGGTAAAGAGGTAGGAGAGGTAACACCAAACGGATTTGAAGATTCTTTTGTTCCTAAGGGCGATGAATATTACCGGAATAGAAATGCCGCAAGGGAAAAATTGCGTACAGTTGCCGAAGCGCTGTTCGGTTATAAACTTAAGGATGATACTCTGTTCATTGCCAATAGTGGCAGATATGAGTTCAGGAACAAGGGCGTTGATGTTTTTCTTGATGCACTGAAAAGACTGAATGAGTCGGACAAGCAAAACAGGGAGATAGTTGCTTTTGTGCTGATACCTGCGAATACCTACGGCCCGCGTAAAGACCTTATCGAGAAAATGAACAATCCCGGTTCGGGGGGCCAGGTATTGGATAATCCTTTCCTGACACACGGGCTTCACGATCTCGGTTATGATCCCATCATTAACAAGATACAGGAGGCACACCTTAACAATGAACAGGAAGATAAGGTAAAGCTGATATTCGTTCCTTCGTACCTGAACGGTGATGACGGTATTTTCAATGTAAACTATTACGATGTTCTTATCGGAATGGACATGACCGTATTTCCGTCATACTACGAGCCCTGGGGTTATACTCCGGTTGAAAGCCTTGCGTTTAAGGTCCCTACCATAACAACAACTTTGGCAGGCTTTGGTCTTTGGGTAAAAGGAATGTCAAAAGGTATCGATGATGGCATTGCCGTTATCGAGCGTAACGATACCAACGGAGCGGAGGTTTCGGCAGAGATAGCTGATGTGATAACATATTACAGCAAGCTTAGTGCCGGTGAACTGAAAAAAATAGGAGAGAAAGCTACTGAAATATCTCATTCAGTGGCATGGAGCAAATTGATAAAATATTATTACGAAGCTTACGATATTGCATTAAAAGAGATAGAAGGAAGATTAGATAAGATAAACTTAGTGCCAAAAGATTATAGAATAAAGATGAAACCTGAAACATCACCATTTCCTGTCTGGAAAAAGATAATAGTAAAGTCGAAATTGCCTGATAACCTGAAATTTTTACATGAACTGTCACGGAATCTGTGGTGGACATGGAATTATCAGGCACTTGAAATATTTGAGAAAGTTGATGAAGAGCTGTGGGTTGAAGTTGAAAAGAACCCCATAGTGCTTCTTGAGAAAGTAACCCTTGAGAGGATAGATGAGCTGTCCAGGGATGAAAAGTTCGTTTCGGAACTTAAATACGTGGAGGATATGTACCGTGCATACATGGGCAAAAAAGGTGAGGAATCACCTGCAATAGCTTACTTCAGTATGGAGTACGGTCTGACCAATGTGTTAAAGATATATTCAGGGGGGCTTGGTATACTTGCAGGTGACTACCTCAAGGAGGCAAGTGACTGCGGTGTGAACATGGTAGCTGTGGGATTTCTGTATCGCTACGGATACTTCCGTCAGTCTCTATCGCTTAATGGTGAGCAGATAGCAAATTACGATGCTCAGGAATTCTCGAACCTTCCTCTCGAAAGAGTGAGGGACAAAGAAAATAAACCAATGTTCATCCACGTGGACCTGCCGGGAAGGACCGTTCATGTAAAAGTATGGAAAGCACAGGTAGGCCGAGTGCCGTTATACCTTCTCGATACCGATTGTGAACTGAACAGTGAAGCAGACCGCAGTATCACTCATGCTCTTTATGGCGGTGACTGGGAGAACAGGTTGAAGCAGGAGATACTTCTAGGGTTTGGCGGTATCCGTCTTCTCGATACTCTTGGAGTGTCAAGTGACCTGTACCACCTTAATGAGGGGCATGCTGCATTTACTGTTATTCAGCGTCTGATAAACTTGATTGAAAATGATAAGTTTACATTTAATGAAGCGCTTGAGATAGTAAGGACTTCATCTCTTTTCACTACTCACACTCCGGTACCTGCTGGACACGATAAGTTCGATGAGGATATGCTTCGTGTTTATCTGCGCCATGTTCCTGAGAAACTTAATATTTCATGGGATCAGTTCATGGATATGGGCCGCGAAAATCCGGGTAATCAGCATGAGAAATTTTCGATGAGTAATCTTGCCGCCAGGTGTTCACAGGAGATGAATGGTGTAAGCTGGCTTCATGGTGAAGTAAGCAAGAAGATGTTTAAAGGACTGTGGAAAGGATTCTTCCCTGAAGAACTGCACATTGGTTATGTTACCAATGGTGTACACTACGGAACGTGGACTGCAAAAGAACTCAGGCAGATTTATGAGACATTTGACGAGAACTTCATGAACGATCTTTCAAATAAGGATATTTGGGAAAAAATATACGGAGTGCCTGATGAAGAACTTTGGGGAATCAGAAATATTCTCAGGAAGAAAATGTTTGATTACCTGAAAGCCCGTGTTAACAGGAATCTTGCCAGCCGTAAGGAGAATCCCGGATTCATAATGGAGGTGATGGAGAAGATAGATGATAAGGTGCTTACGATAGGCTTTGCCCGAAGGTTTGCAACTTACAAACGTGCCCACCTTCTGTTCACAGACGAGGAGCGTCTTGCCCGGATACTGAACAATCCTGACAGGCCTGTACAGTTTGTGTTTGCCGGAAAGGCTCACCCTGCCGACGGCGGAGGCCAGGCCCTGATAAAGCGAATTGTTGAGATCTCACGCAGGCCGGAGTTTGCAGGAAAGATACTCTTCGCCGAGGATTACAACATGGAACTTGCAAAGTACCTGGTAAGCGGAGTGGATGTGTGGTTGAATACACCTACGCGTCCTCTTGAGGCATCCGGAACTTCAGGTCAGAAGGCAGAATTGAACGGTGTCCTTAACTTCAGTGTTCTGGACGGATGGTGGTACGAAGGATACAAGGAGGGTGCCGGTTGGGCATTGACAGATGAAAGAGTGTTTGAGAACCAGCAGTACCAGGATGAGCTTGACGCATCAACCATTTACAATATGCTGGAGAATGAGATTGTCCCATTGTTCTATGATGTGGACAAGAATGGTATTCCCGTTAAATGGGTCGAATACATTAAAAACTCCATCGCACGTATCGCTCCAGATTATACAACTAAACGTATGCTTGACGATTACCGCGAAAGGTTTTACAACAAGCAATATAAGCGTACTTTAAAGCTCAGGGAGAATGATTATGAAGGAGCTGTGAAGATTGCAGAATGGAAACGTCGTGTTGCAGCAAACTGGGATAAGATAGAGGTTCTCTCTGTTGACATGCCGGATATCGCCAAGAAAGAACTTGGTGTTGGTGACAGGTATGTTGTTAACGTGGTGCTTGATAAGAAAGACCTTAAAGATGTTGAGATAGGCCTTGAGATGGTATTTACCGAAGGAAGCATCGAAAATCCTGATGATATCCGGATGATCTCTGCCGAACCGTTTAAGCTTGTCAAGGAAGAGGATGGCAAGGCATACTATACCATTGAGCATAAGCTTAAAAGGTCTGGATTGTACAATTTTGGGATCCGTATGATTCCGTTACATCCGGCACTTCCTCACAAACAGGATTTTGGCCTGATGAGATGGATCTAAAATGATGTGACAAAATAAACACCTGAGGGTGAATTCAAAAAAAGGGGTGGCTGCATTGTTAAAAATGTAAGCCACCCCCTTGTTTTTTCTGTGAGATCACCTTACCCGTTTTATCTTTTGTTTTTGTAAAACGATACCGATCCTGGCAGGGATGTATAGTTTTATCTGATGTGCTTCATCGCTGAACGGAATGGCTTCGGAGTAGTAG
>JALVJU010000371.1 GCA_027034005.1 Marinilabiliaceae bacterium | reverse complement strand
ACCTTAACAAACGCGCAGAGGCCCAGAAGCTTTTTGAAACATCACTTTTCTTCTACACCCGTGCCGAAGAGAAACACCAGTCATTCTCCTTTCAGCGCCAGGTGGACATGTCAAAGATATTTGATTATCTCGATAGAATGGCAGCGCCACAAAGTGCGGAAGAGTGAGCCACGGAAAAGGAAAGCCACGAATGCACGAATGGAATAACACAGAGACACGGACCTGCCTGTCTAAATGGGTATCCAGGTAGACCCTACTGCGTGATCAGGCCTGTCTGACTGAACAGCCAGGAAGGCGGGTGCACGGAGTATTTTGTAGCAACAGACGGATGGGATTTTGCATTTTAAATCAAAGCTGACACTTTAAAGTTTATGGGACACTGATAACGCGGATAAAACTGATCTGCACTGAGTTTTTTGTGGTTTTGTCAGAAACAGATACACCCCCACCCAGCCTCCCCTGAAGGTGGAGGAGTAAAATCCATTCGTAACCGTGAAGCAAACGACGATTATTTATTTCACTACTGACGAGATGAGGCAAAATATCATTCCACGCGGTACGTAGCACCGAAATATTTGTAGAAAAAAACATCCCCTGGCCGCCTTAGGTGCAGGGCACCGGAACATCTCTCAGGCATAAGATAAATGCAGGTAATACCAAAGTTTACGACAACGGTTCAGTAATAAATCACATCACATTCTCAAACTCTTTCCATAAAGGCTCCGTCGTAGGAGGGGATGCAACGATGGAAACAGGCTCTTTTTTTACCGGGTGGATAAACTCTACTTTTCGGGCATGGAGACTGATGCTGCCATCCTTGTTTGAACGTGGAAAACCGTACTTCAGGTCACCTTTTATAGGACTGCCTATCTTGGCCAGCTGGCTCCGTATCTGATGGTGCCGGCCTGTCTTGAGGTCAACTTCAAGGAGGTAGTAATTGGTGGAACCACCTACAAGCCGGTATTTCAGGATGCCGAGCTTAGCTCCTTGTTTTGGCTTTGGAAAAGCATACGACTTGTTCTTCTCGGAATTCTTAAGTATGTAGTGCTGCAATTCTGCTTCATCCTTTTCGGGCAATTCTTTTACAATGGCCCAGTATATCTTTTTTATCTCCCTGTCCTGCACCAGCTTGTTCATGCGGCTCAGCGCCTTACTGGTACGGGCAAAGATCACGATACCGCTCACCGGCCTGTCGATACGGTGGACTACCCCGAGATAAACCTCGCCAGGTTTGTTGTATTTTTTCTTGATGTATTTCTTCACCCTGTCCACGAGGGGCTCGTCGCCCGTGCTGTCGCCCTGTACTATTTCACCCGACAGCTTGTTAACAGCTATCAAATGATTGTCTTCAAAAAGTATCTCCACCGTTGTAATTGTTTATTGATTGAATATTGAGGAACTGAGTATTTGAGAAATTGAGTATTTGAGGAGTCAAGGAATTGACGATCATTCACCATTCAGTTACTCAAATTATCAATTCCTCATATCATCAACATCAGTATTGTTCCCTGTCATTCGGGAAGTCAAGGTTCTTCACATCATCCACGTAAGTCTGCACTGCACCTGTTATTTCGGCAAAAAGGTTGTGGTACCTCCTCAGAAAACGAGGTGAAAATTCCTGATTGATGCCAAGCATATCGTGCAAAACCAACACCTGGCCGTCAACATATCGCCCTGCCCCTATCCCAATCACGGGAATGGTAAGCTCTTCGGCAACCTGCTTAGCAAGCATGGCCGGTATCTTCTCAAGTACGATGGCAAAGCATCCTGCCTCCTGAAGCAGGTGTGCATCTTCTATCAGCTTTTTTGCCTCATCCTCTTTCTTTGCCCTGACGGTATATGTTCCAAACTTGTGAATGGATTGCGGTGTAAGCCCGAGATGTCCCATGACCGGGATGCCTGCAGAAATGATCCTCGAAACAGACTCTATCACCTCACTGCCTCCCTCAAGCTTCACCGCATCGGCCGCAGTCTCTTTCATGATACGGATAGCAGATGTCAGCGCCTCACGCGAATTGCCCTGATACGTACCAAAAGGCATATCCACAACCACAAGGGCCCTGTGAACACCCCGCACCACTGACGCTCCGTGATATATCATCTGGTCGAGGGTAATTGGAAGTGTCGTCTCCCATCCGGCCATCACATTGGACGCCGAATCACCCACAAGGATAACATCTATTCCTGCTTCATCTACAATGCGTGCAAGAGAGTAGTCGTAAGATGTGAGCATGGCGATCTTCTCGCCTTTCATCTTCATCTCACTGAGCACATGGGTTGTGACTTTTTTAGGCCGTTGGTTCATTGCTGTTGACATCGGGTTTGATTTTTGTGTTTGAGCCTTGCAAAGGTAACATCATTTTAACACATTACCTGCAATTTATGTTCTGTTAACTAAACAACTTCACCGGTTTGTCCTTTCGATCCCCAGCGAATCTGCCACCCGGAGCATATCTTTAAGATGGTTGGTAAGTACAAAGTCAACTCCCATATCAAACAGTTCCCTTGTTGATTCCGGTGTTTCGGCATGATAGTAGTTCACTTTGATATTGTTTTCGTTCAGCCGCTTCACATCACCGGCAAGAGTCTCATCCCTGCGCTTTATCAAAAGCTGAATAAAAGGAAATTTCTTCCTTATAGTTTCGTCTACATACTCTTTCCTGTCTGACTGCCTCTCCATATTGCATATCAGAAAATCGTCCCCAACCTCACGGACACCGGCCAACACTCTGCTGTCACAGGCGATCACTGCCTGCTTTTCCCGCTTCTTCTCTCGTATGACCTGCGCAACTATCTTCCCCAGCTCCCTGTCACCTTTCAGGTGAACATTCAACCAAATATTTTGGGGTATGATGTCCAGTGTCTCTTCCAGGGTTGGCACTTTTTCTCCCTTAAACCTTTCCGACTTCCAGCTCCCGGCATCGAGTTTCCTGATCTCTTCAAAAGTCAGTTCACTCACAAGCCCTTTGCCATCGGTAGTCCTGTCAACCGACCTGTCGTGCATTATCACCGGTTTTTTATCTTTTGTCAACCTCACATCGAACTCTATCATCTGAGCTCCCATACCTATCGCCGCCTTAAACGCAGAAAGGGTATTCTCCGGATGTTCCCGGTTTTCTCCCCTATGTGCACAAATGCCCCGGTCGGGCAATGACTGCTTGCAACTGAAGACCGATAAAGAGAGGAAAGCGATTATAAAAAACAGATATCTTTTCATATTCTATTTCATAGTCAGTAAATTATCAACCTCTTCTTTTAGTTTAGACAAAGTTTTGATCCTATCATCCATAAACTATTCTTTTTGTTTTATCGATAGACCGCTTCAGATAAGGATTACGGATCGCCTTTTCTTCAAGAAGGTCAATTTTTCTTTTAAATATCTTTTCTAACGAAAATTTAAAATCAAAATAGTTATCAGCATATTTTTCCAAATCGACAGAATCAAATGACACAAGAAAATCAATATCGCTATCTTTATTAAATTTATCCGAATTAACCGAACCAAACACATAAAGCTTAGCAACGTTGTATTTCACACACAACTTCTTTAATCTTCCTATATTTTTTTCTATCAAATCCATACAACAAAGTTATAAATATTTATTGTTTTTTGTTTTACTGACACCATGATACTAAAAGAAGCAACCTCCGCACGGAGGTTGCTTCCTCACTAACTACACTATGAAAACTAAAACTATTTTACAGAATCAATGAACTTTTGATAATCGGAATCCAGTTCCTTCTTGTCTGCTTTACCGTTAAGTATCTCAATGCGGTATTTGAATGTCACACTTTCATGCGGTTTAAGGGTAAAATTAAGCTCCTCTTTCCCTTTGCTGAATATTTTCTGCCCGAGCGGATTCGCAGCAAACAGGCCATAACCGCGTGCATGCCAGTAAGTGGGATAACCAA
>JALVJU010000370.1 GCA_027034005.1 Marinilabiliaceae bacterium | reverse complement strand
CTCTATCCTCAAAAAACAAAAAATACTTACACATTCCCCTTGGGGGCTTTTTGGCACTACTTTTGTCCCGCTTTCTTCCTGACAGCATTTTTGGCAGCATGGTTTTTCGTAAAAGATGCAACAACACCGGCAGAGTACAACATATTTATGTGGCTGCTGTTTGTGTATCTGATAATTTATATTCCGAAATTCTTTTACCTGCTGTTTTACGGACTGGGATACATAATCGAGGAATTGATGGGGAGAATATTTAAAAGAAAGAGGATTAAAAAAGTAAACGATGGTAGATACCCGAGGATAAGCAGGAAGAAGTTCCTGAGCCAGGTGGGCATAGTTATGGCATCAACACCATTTGTGTCACTGCTTTTCGGGGCGTTAAAAGGCCGTTTTGCCTTTGATGTTGTACGAACAAGGATTCCTTTTCCAAACCTTCCGAAGAAATTTCACGGGCTTAAAATAGTTCAGATATCGGACCTGCACCTTGGCAGTTTTAATTCCAATCACCACCAGATAGAAAAGGTTGTTGAGATGATCAACAATGAGAAACCTGATATCATCTGTTTTACAGGGGACCTGGTGAATAATTTTCATGAGGAGACGATAGGCTGGGACGCTGTTTTTAATAAGCTTAAAGCGCCTATGGGCAGATTCTCCATTCTTGGTAACCACGACTACGGGGATTATTCAACGTGGAAATCGAAAGAGGAGAAATACGCTAATTTTGAGGGGATAAAAGATGCACATGAGAGATTCGGTTTTAAGCTGTTGAACAATGCATCGGTGATAATCTCAAAGGATGGTGAAAAGATCGCTCTTGCCGGTGTTGAGAACTGGGGTCATCCGCCGTTTCCGCAATACGGGGATCTGAATAAAGCAGGGCAGGGGCTTGAGGATATACCTTTTAGGATACTCATGTCGCATGACCCCGACCACTGGGATGCCGAGGTGAGGCAAAAGAAAATGTACAGCCTGACACTGTCGGGGCATACGCATGGGATGCAACTTGGCTTGAGATACAAGAATTTTCAATGGAGTCCGGCAAAATATAAATTCCGCCGCTGGGCAGGTCTTTATCATGAAGGTAAGCAGTATCTTTATGTGAACCGCGGATTAGGATATCTCGGAATGCCTGCCCGAGTGGGAATGCCACCGGAGATAACCGTTCTGGAGCTTTTCTCCGTATGATCTTCCTTTTGGTAAATTACCCTGTTCTTACCGTCTGAAGAATTTTTTTGAAAAAAATTGAACAAAATAAAACCCTTGAATGTTATACAAGTAGATTTTTCATAAATTTTAGGTTAGGGTTAATACAGAGGAGTTCTGATGGGGATCAGGCTCCTTTGTTGTTTTAGTCCGTTTCCAGAAGACTTTTATAAATACCCGTGTTCTCATTGTCAAAAACCACAAACCATACTTCATTGGGATATTCATTGTCTTTTAGGAAGTTCTTAACCGTGTTTATGGCTATCTCGGCTGCATATCTTTTAGGGAAACGGTAAACTCCTGTACTTATATTCGGGAAGGCAATAGTCCTGAACTTTTTTTCTTTTGCGATTTGAAGGCTGTTTTTGTATGCATTTCTCAAAAGTTCAGCTTCGTTGTGAACACCCCCGTGCCAAACCGGTCCCACGGTGTGAATCACATATTTTGCCGGCAGGTTAAATCCGGGAGAGAGTTTTGCTTCTCCTGTTTCACAACCGTTAAGAGTGCGGCAGTATTCCAGAAGCTCTATGCCTGCTGCCCTGTGGATAGCACCGTCAACGCCGCCTCCGCCAAGCAGTGTTTTGTTGGCGGCATTAACAATTGCATCGACTTCAAGGCGGGTGATATCACCCTGTACGACTTTAATTCTCGGGATAACATTATTCGTTTCCATAATTTACATTTTAATGTAGAATAAAGATACAACAATCAAAAGGTTTAGTAAAGAAGAATATTCAATATCGAAAACCGTTGAAAATGGGACTTTAATTTTGTATATTTAAAACTATTGAACTTCGAAATTGTAATATTATATAAATACTACTATTATGAAAATTCGATTTGTTTGTCATTATCCCTCCGTTCAGGGTAAAAATATATTTATAGCTTTTGAGAATAATTTTTTTGACAATAGTGATGAACTGTTGCCATTGTCATACATTGGAAATAATAGGTGGGAACTGGAAGTCTCAATGGAGAAAGCCCTGAGATCGAATGTGGAATACAGATATTGTTTGAAGGATATGACCAGTGAGGAAAAGGTCTTTGAGAAGAATGTCAGGAAAGTTAAACTGAATTTCAAGAGATTTTCATTTTTCATTGTAAAAGACTTTTTTAATGATGATGAATTTGAACAGCGCCTTTGGGATTCTTCAATTTTCAAGGATATCCTGTTTTACCGGGATAAAATGGATACCGACCGGTTCCGGTTTCCTTCGGCGGGAAAACATATAATTGAGTTTAGGATGAAATACGTTCCTGTGGGGCGTAACTACTCTGTCGGGATAAGCGGAAATATTCCTGAGCTTGGGATGTGGGACCCGGACAAGGTAGTTCTTATGAACGATTACAGCTATCCGGAATGGAAGCTGGCACTGAAGATAAAAGAGGGACAGAGAGTAGAATATAAATATGTGATAATAAACAGGCATTCAGGAAAGATTGTAAGCTGGGAAGAGGGGCAAAACCATGTTTTGAACATTGATAATTCAGAAGACACGTTCCACTGTATCATTAATGATGATAAAATAAGATTTCAGGATTTTATATCCCGGGGAGCCGGAGTAAGTATCCCCGTTTTCTCTTTAAAAACCAGGAACAGTTTTGGCATTGGAGATTTTACCGATCTTAAGCTCCTTGTCGACTGGGCAGTGAAGACACGTCTGAAAATTATCCAGATCCTGCCGGTGAATGATACTACATCTGAATACACTTTCCTGGATTCATATCCGTACAATACTATTTCTGCTTTTGCCCTTAATCCGGTTTATCTTAATATTTTTAAGATGGGTAAGCTTAAAACCAAAAAGAACAGGATGAGGTTTGAGAAGCTTCAGGAGGAACTGAACATTAAGTATCATGTGGATTATCCTAAGGTGCAGAAGCTTAAACTTGAATATGCTAAGATCTTATTTACGGAGCACCGGGCTATAATTAATAACGACAGGGAATTCAGACTTTTTGTAAACAAAAATAAGAAATGGCTTCAGCCGTATGCTGCTTTTTGTTATTTAAGAGATAAGAACGGTACCACAGATTTTAATAAATGGGGCGAATATTCCGAACTTAAAAAACTTAAGATATCAAGACTTACCAGTGAACGGTCGAAAAATCATTCAGAGATACTGTTCTGGTATTTTGTGCAGTACCATCTTCACAGGCAGTTGAAAGAAGCCGGCGAATATGCCAGGAACAGGGGAGTGGCCCTTAAGGGCGACCTGCCGATAGGTGTGGGAAGGTATAGTGTTGAAACCTGGAGCTCGCCCGGGCTGTTCCGCTTTGACGGACAGGCTGGAGCGCCGCCCGATAAGTTCGCCGTTGATGGCCAGAACTGGGGATTCCCTACATACAACTGGGAAGAAATGGCAAAGGATGATTACCTGTGGTGGCAGAACAGACTTGTTAAGATGGCAGAATATTTTGATGCATTCAGGATAGATCACATACTGGGTTTTTTCAGGATATGGGAAATCCCTTCATCTGCTGTTCAGGGTGTCCTAGGGCGTTTCAGGCCTGCATTACCGTTTACCAGGGAAGAGTTGCAGGACCAGGGAGTGTGGCCTGACACTGAGCGATTGTGCAAACCATATATTCGGGATCATTTTCTGAAAGATATATTCGGAGACCTTGCTGATAAGCTGCGAAAACGGTACCTGGCCGAAACCGATCTTAATGTTTTTGAACTTAAAGAAGAGGTTAGCACACAGAGGAAGAT
>JALVJU010000369.1 GCA_027034005.1 Marinilabiliaceae bacterium | reverse complement strand
TATGATAAATCGTGATACTTATATCGAAAAAATAGAGAATGGGTTTAAATACAATCCAATAGTTATTCTTCTTGGAGCCCGCCAGGTTGGGAAAACCACCCTTATGAAGCTATATGTTGAAAACAAACCACATATAGAATTAAATGGGGAGAATCCCGACTCAGCAGATCTGTTTCAGGGTTTCGCAACAATTGAACGTTATCTACAATTAAATATCAATAAAGATTTAAACGGACTTTTAATAATTGATGAGTTTCAATTTATCGATAACATTTCAGTATTGCTTAAACTTCTGGTTGATAAATACTCAAACTTAAAAATATTATGCAGCGGCAGTTCCAGTTTGGATATCCGGCTAAATGTCAAGGAATCTTTAGCCGGGCGGGTCAGACTTATTCCGGTTTATCCGCTCTCCTTTGAAGAGTATGTGAAATTTTATGATGAAAACTTGTATCAAAAGTTTATCATGGCAAATATTAATGACAATATACCTGTCCTGTTTCCTGAAATACCACAACTGTTAAAAGAGTATCTTTTATACGGGGGGTTGCCTAAAGTTGCACTGGCACATACCGGAAACGATAAAAAAGCATTGCTAAAAGATATATTTCAAACCTATCTTTTAAAAGATGTGAAGCAATATGTTAAACAAAAAGACAGCACAGGATTCAATAAGATTATTAAAATAATATCGGCACAAAGCGCCAACCTGCTTAATATTCATGCTTTAGCAACTACAACCGGTTTATCATATAAAGCTTGTGAAAATTATATTTATTTGCTTGAACAAATGTTTATAATAAGTCTTCTTCCTCCTTATACAACCAATAAACGGAGCGAAATAAGTAAAATGAAGAAAGTTTATTTTTTAGATATCGGCTTGCGTAATGTTATTTATAACAGTTTTAACGATATCGACATAAGAACCGATAACGGGTTACTGTTTGAAAATTTTGTTTTTCTGGAACTAATAAAACATACAGATACTCATATTTATTTCTACCGCACAAAAGATGCTTCTGAAATTGATTTTATTATTGAAGAACAGGGGAAATTAATACCGATTGAAGTTAAATATAAGAGTTTTAAAAAAGAAAAAAAGATAAGAATGCTCAGTTTGTTTTCCAAAAACAATAATGTAAAGGTGTCATATATCGTAAATCTTAATTTTATAGGTAAAATTGAAAACCAACACTATATTCAACCATATAAAATTAATCAGATAGATATTTAAATCACTTGGTGAGTATTTGGAATCTGTGCCAATCGAGGCATAAACTTTTATCGGTCCTGGCGTGAAAACTAAAACCACATAGTAATTCGATCAAACAAGTGGGGGCGCGACTAAAAGTCGCACCCCCACTAAGCCACGCTTATAATTTCAGATCCTTCGCTATCTTCTCTATCTTCTCATCAGCAAGTTTGTTCACCTTATCCCACTCCTCGCGTTTCTCGAACGGCACTTTCACCTCCATGTAAAATTTGATCTTCGGCTCTGTACCGGATGGACGGACCGACACTTTGGAACCGTCATCGAGAATGAACTGGAGGACATTGGAAGTTACGGGCAGATCGATCTTTGTAACCTCTCCGGTGTCGGTATTCTTTGCTTCAAGAACAGCATAATCCTTCACAACAGCAACCTTATGCCCGGCAAGTTCTCTGGGTGGATTGGCACGGAAATCCTTCATAATCTGCTCTATCTCCTCGGCACCGGTCTTGCCCTTACGGACAATGTAAACCATCTTCTCTTTCGAGAAACCATACTCAAGGTAGATATCCTGGATCACTTCATACAATGACTTGCCTTCGTCCCTTGCCCATGCAGCAACTTCTGCAGCAATAGCAATGGAAGCAACGGCATCCTTGTCACGAACATGATCGCCAGGAAGGAACCCATAGGACTCTTCCCCGCCACAGATGTACTTCCTCTCTCCCTCGTTCTCACGAATAACCTTGGCTATCCATTTGAAACCTGTGAGAACATCGTAGTAATCAACACCGTATTTAACGGCAATATCTTTCATCACTTCAGTGGTAACGATAGTTTTTACTATGAACTCCTTACCAGTCAGACGGCCTTTCTCTTTCCATTTGGTAAGCATGTACCATGTAAGGATAAGCGCTGTAATGTTACCGTTAAGCAAAACATATTCACCCGATGGATCTTTAATTGCAATGCCCAACCTGTCGGCATCGGGATCGGAAGCCATAATGATATCCGCATCAGTTTCACGGCCTCTGTTAAGGGCCATTTCCATAGCTGCCGGTTCTTCGGGATTCGGAGATACAACAGTGGGGAATTCACCGCTCACAACATCCTGTTCGGGCACATGTATCACATTTTTAAAACCGATATTCTCAAGTGCCAAAGGTATCAGCTTCACACCTGTTCCGTGGATGGGTGTGTAAACGATCTTAAGGTCACTGTTACGGGCAACAAGCTCCGGATCCTGCAGAAGCTTTTTCACCTCTTCAAGATATGCATTGTCCATATCCTCTCCCAGCATCTCAACCAGGTCAGGATTTCTTTCAAATTTAATGTCATCAACAGATGATATCTTCTTCACCTCATCGATGATATTCTTGTCGTGTGGAGGAGTAACCTGTCCCCCATCGTCCCAGTATGCTTTGTAACCGTTGTACTCTTTCGGATTGTGCGAAGCTGTGATTATCACCCCGCTCTGGCAGCCAAGTTTCCGGATAGCAAAAGATATCTCAGGCGTAGGCCTAAGTTCATCGAAGAGGTATGCCTTGATACCGTTAGCAGAAAAAATATCTGCAACAATATTTGCAAACTCCGGACTGTTGTTACGGCAGTCGTAACCTATCACAACACTTATCTGGTCAAGGTCGGTAAAATTCTTCTTCAGATAGTTTGCCAATCCCTGGGTTGCCCCGCCAACAGTGTATTTGTTCATACGGTTCGATCCTGCCCCCATAATCCCTCGAAGACCGCCTGTTCCAAATTCCAGATCCTTGTAAAATGAGTCGATCAACTCTGTTTTATCTTCATTTTCAAGCATTGCCCTAACAGCAGCTTTTGTTTCTTGGTCATAATTTCCGTCAAGCCATGCTTGAGTTTTTTGCAATACTGCTTCAGGTACATTAGATTTTCCCATGTCTTAATATTTTAGTTATATATCAAATAATCAATTACTCAATTTATCAATTCCTCAGTTACTCAATTTAATCAAAATTAAAGTAATCACAAAGCAGGTCACTTATTAATTTCCGACAAGCGCTTAGATAATTCTTCAGGTGACAATCCCATCTCCATCTCCCCTTTGCTGAACAGGGAAATTTTTCCGGTCTCTTCTGATACAACGATAGAAATGGCATCGGTTGCTTCCGTTATCCCCAGTGCGGCACGGTGCCTTAATCCAGCCTCTTCCGGAAGCGACATTGTTTGCGATACAGGAAGGATACATCCTGCCGCTTTGATTTTGTTTCCGGAAATGATCACAGCCCCGTCGTGTAGTGGTCCATTCTTAAAAAATATAGTCTCTATCAGCCGCGTGGATATAACGCCGTTTATCAGCTCTCCCGTTTGTACATAGTCGAGTAGCTCCGAATCTTTTGTAATAACAATTAGCGCCCCGGTTTTAGTCTGTGAAAAATACTCATATGCCCTTACGATGGGTTTAATGTAAATATCAAGCATACCCCTCCCCGATGAAGCAAAAAATTTGTCCATGGTGAATTTATGTGATATGTTGTATTTTGAGCCAATAAGCAACAGAAACCGCCTTATCTCCTGCTGAAAAACGATTATCAGGGCAAGTACTCCAACATTAACAAAATTGTCAAGGATACTGGAGGACAACTGCATGTGCAACGCTTTAATAACGATCCACACCAACAGAAAGGCGAACATACCTATAAGGATATTCAGCGCAACAGTCCCTTTGATCAACTTGTAAA
>JALVJU010000368.1 GCA_027034005.1 Marinilabiliaceae bacterium | reverse complement strand
ACCTTTTATCTTCCATTTTCTGCCCAGCTGCGACATGTAGTAGTCGTACTGCCCGAAACCGCTCCCGGCATCCAGTACCGAAATATCCTCCGGGGCACTCATTGCCCACTGCTTTAATGCTTTACGTATATGCCAGGCACGCAAAAGCAGCACATCAAGCATCTTGTAGAAAAGTTTCCGCAGGAAAGGCGATTTGTTAAAAAACTTTCCAAGCGAACGTTTAATGGGATCGTACTGCATGATCAGTCATTTTTCAGTAAGCGGTCAATATTGTCGATGTAATCCAGCGAATCGTCGATAAAGAAATGTAGTTCCGGTATCACACGGAGCTGCTTGCCTACCCTCTGTCCCAGCATATATCTCAGCTTGCTCACATTTTCATCAATGTTATTGAACACCTCATCTTTCTTGCCTGTGGGAAAAATACTGATATATACTTTTGCAATACTGAGGTCTGACGTAACCCTTACAACTGTCACACTGACCATTGCCCCTAAAGTGTATTCGCGGGCTTCCCGCTGGAACATCTCAGAGATATCTTTTTGAAGAAGTTTTCCTATCTTTTTTTGTCTTGTGCTTTCCATAACTCACACATTTTTACGATTTGTGCGAAATTACGGAAAATATGACAAATAACGCTACTTTTTATAGTTCCGCGGATCGAGGGCGGCAGGCGACCAGTTGTTCAGGAATTCGATAAAACGCTTTTGACTGTACCCGTGCCCCTGTTCCAGGCAAACGGTGTTCTGGGTATGTATCCTGTTCCCTTTTGAATCAAGTATCACGATAACCGGAAAGCCGAACCTTTGGGGAAAACCAAGCTCTGCCAGGACATCACTGTTGCGGTTCTCTTTACTGTAGTTGATCATCTCAACAACATAATTCGCCTTCATTAAAGAATCAACTTTGGTATCCGTAGTGTAATAATTATGCATCATCAGGCACCATGAGCACCAGTTGCCGCCTATCTGTAGAAACACGTGCTTACCCTCCTTTTGTGCCCTGTCAACAGCATTGGCTATCTGCTGCTTTGCATCTTTTTGAGGGTCGTATGGTTTTTCTTTTTGCTGTGCTGATGCTGCAATGAAAAAAGAGAGGAATAGACCTACCAGAACTAACTTCATGTTGATTTTATTTTTAAATTTACAGTAATAACGTTTACTGACATATTTAGTTTCAGTTTTTAAATTTATTTCTCATCTAAGCAAATGTCATGCGAAAAACTTCTTTGATAATCATGCTCCTTTTATCCCTGCTGGCCCCTGTGAAGTCGCAGCAAATGACCGCCAAAGATATAGTAATTAAGGCAGATAACCTCCAGCGGGGCAAATCGAGCAAAAGTGAAATGAAGATGGCTGTTATCCGCCCCAAGTGGATGCGCACCATAACAATGAAAAGCTGGTCGCTGGGCAGGGAGTATTCAATGACGCTGATAACATCTCCTGCAAAGGACAAAGGACAGGTATTCCTGAAACGGAGAAGTGAAATGTGGAACTGGGTACCTGCCATCAACAGGATGATAAAACTGCCTCCATCGATGATGTCACAGGGCTGGATGGGCTCTGACTACACTAACGATGACATACTGAAAGAGAGTTCCATCGTAGTTGACTACAACCATAAGCTCACAGGTGAAGAGAATATCTCCGGCCTCGATTGCTACAAGATAGAGATGCTACCTAAAGAAGAAGCAGCCGTGGTATGGGGCAAAGTGATAAAATGGATAAGCAAAAAAGAGTTCTGGCAGATGAAAACCATGTACTACGATGAAGACGGAGAACTGATAAGAACCGAGACAGCATCAAATGTAAAGAATTTTGGCGACCGCAACCTGCCGTCCCACATCGAAATAATACCCGCCGACAAATCCGGACATAAAACAGTCCTTGACGTTCTTTCAGCACAGTTCAACATCAAACTCAGCGAAGGCTTCTTCTCCCAGCAGAATATGAAGAGAGTGAGATAGTTAAAAAGTTGGAAAGTTTATAAAGTTCTTAAAGTGGAAAAATGATATGTTAACTTAAAATTTAGAACTATGAAATTTGAACGATTTGAAGATATTATTGCATGGCAAAAAGCAAGAGAGCTTACAATTGCCATTTACAAGGCCTTTGAAAAAAGCACCGACTTTCGTTACAAAGACCAGATTGAAAGCGCTTCCGTCTCCATTATGAACAACATAGCTGAAGGATTTGAACGTCGTACTAACAAGGAATTCAGGAAATTCCTCTACATAGCGAAAGGATCAAGCGGTGAAGTAAGGTCTATGCTTTATCTTGCTAAAGACTTAACTAAAACTAATGAAGAGACTTTCAGATATCTCTACGACCTGTCTATTGAAGTATCTAAGTTGCTATCAGGATTGATAAAAACATTAAGAGATTAAACCTTTATATCTTGATATACTTTACAACTCTTAACTTTATAAACTTTAAGAACTTTTAACTTTCAACTCTATGGATTTACTTCTTGCCTGGCGAAATATATGGAGAAACAGGAAACGGACGCTTATCACGGTCACTCTCGTAACTCTTTCGGTGACAGTGGCTGTCTTTATGCGGTCGCTGCAGGAGGGGTCTTATGCCAGAATGATAGAGAATGCAGTGGGAAGCTTCACAGGTTACGTGCAGGTGCATCAAAAAGATTATTGGGATGACAAAACCCTCGATAACGGAATGACGGAGAATGACACCCTGATGGAAAAGATACTTTCCGCAGATGGAGTTAAGGGGGTAAACCTACGGCTTGAGAGTTTTTCCCTGGCATCACACGGCAACTCTACCAAAGGAGCGCTGATAATGGGCATCATACCCGAGAAGGATACCCTGATGGACATACAGTCAAGGATAAAAGGTGGCTCCTACATTACGGAAGAAGACAGCTCCGTCATACTCGGCTCCAAACTGGCAAGTTTCCTGAATGTCTCACCCGGCGACACTATCGTTCTCCTGGGGCAGGGGCATTACGGACAGTCTGCCGTGGGTGCATTTCCCGTGAAAGGCATTGCAAAAATACCGGCTCCCGATCTGGACAGGCAGATAGTTATCATGCCCCTGAAACTGGCACAAAACTATTTCTCATTCCCCAACGGATTGACCTCCATAGTTGTCCTTTTTGATGACCCGCAGAGAACACAAGTGATAACCGATAAGCTAAATGCTACATTGGACACAACCTCATACAAAGCTTTGTCCTGGCAAAAAATGTCCCCGGAGATGGTAGATATGATAAACAGCGACAGGGCCGGGGGAATAATGATGATCGCTATCCTGTACATGATAATTGCTTTCGGAGTGTTTGGCACAGTCCTGATGATGACCGAGGAACGCAAAAAAGAGTTTGCGGTCATGGTTGCCATAGGTATGCAAAAAACCAAACTTGCAACTATCTCGTTCTTAGAAACCATTTTGATGAACTCCATCGGCGTTATTGCGGGAATAGCCATAACCATACCTATTATTCTCTATTTCATGTACAACCCTTTGATGATGACAGGAAAAGAGGCCGAGTCCTTTGAGAAACTGGGCATAGAGCCCATCATGCCAACGATCATGAGCTTTAAAATATTTTTTCATCAGATACTGGTAATACTTTCGATATCTTTGGTGGCTTTTATGTATTCTCTGATTTCGATAATGAGACTGAAAATAATTAAGGCGATAAGGAGGTGATTTTTATATGGTTAAAGGGTTGAAGGGTTAATAGGTCAGTATTACGGTAAGACATTAACTGAAAAATGATATAGAATTATTTACGTAAACAACACAGTAACTATGGAACTATTTAAAACAGTAACATTTAAATTATGATAATCTTCAGAATAGCATGGCGAAATATATGGCGGCATAAGGTGCGCAGTTCCATCGTGATGTTTGCTGTCACAGTCGGGTTGTTTGGCGGTCTGGCCTCAACTGCCATCATGAAAGGTATGGTTATGGATATGGTGAAAAACAATATCGAGAATGAAGTGTCAGATATCCAGATACACAATCCCAAATACCCAGCCAACAACGAGATCCGGTATGTCATACAAAACAGTTCGCAGGTTATGGACAGCATCAAGAAAGTTGACGGAGTAAAGGCTGTATGCGAAAGAACCAAGATACAGGGAATGGCATCGACTGCTTCGAAGGCAACGGGGGTCATCGTCATAGGTGTAGAGCCGGAATTAGAGAAAAAAGTTACCGGAATCTATCGCTGCCTGACCGACAGTGCGGGAACCTATTTCGCATCAAAGCACAGGAACAGGATGCTAATAAGTGAAAAACTGGCAAAAGAGCTGAAAGTAAAAATCAGGTCAAAGGTGGTGATCACATTTCAGGATTTTGACGGAAACCTCACGGGTGCAAGTTTTAAGGTTGAGGGTATTTTTAAGACTCAGAACGACCTCTTCGACAAGCAGAATGTGTTTGTGAGGAAGAGTGATCTCGACCGCATCCTGGATATGCCCCCGAACAGCGCCCATGAGATAGCTATCTTGTTGAACAGCAATGATGAGACCTACACTGTTCTTCCGGTTATCAAAAAAATGTTCCCCCAATATCTTATTGAGGGGTGGTTCGATATCAATCCTTATCTTGAGATGTCAACGTCGATGACAAAGTATATGCTTCTTATCTTTATGTCTATCATCATGCTGGCACTCGGTTTTGTGATAGTCAACACGATGCTTATGGTTGTTCTTGAACGCACACGTGAACTGGGAATGGTAATGGCAATTGGGATGAACAAGAAGAAAGTGTTTAAGATGATCTTTTATGAGACATCTATCCTGGGATCTGTGGGTGCTTTACTGGGCATTGTCGTTTCTGCCTTGTTCGCCTGGTATTTCGGGAACAACGGCCTTGATATAACCTCTTTCTCCAAAGGGTTTGAGACATTTGGATACAGCACCGTCATTCACCCCATACTCGAAACAAGCGATTACATTGAAGTGATAGTTATGGTCTTTTTTACAGGATTGATAGCATCAATATTCCCAACCATCAGAGCATTGAAGATGAAACCGGAGGAGGCTATAAGAGAATGATTTAAGGAAGGAATGATACAATGATGTAATGCCGTAAGGACAGAGAAAATAAAAAGTTAAACATAAAAATTTTTAATAATGACTGAGAAAGAAGAATTCATTGAGAAAATGAAAGTGCGTACACATAAATTTGCGGTGGATGTCATTCTGTTTTGTAATTCATTAAAACAATGCAAAGCATCTGATGTGATAACATATCAACTTGTTAAAGCTGCCACATCGGTAGGTGCAAACTACAGGGCAGCATGTAAGGCAAGATCGCAAAATGAATTTTTTAGCAAGATCTGTATCGTAGCCGAAGAAGCTGATGAATCAGATTACTGGCTGACAATGATCAGGGATACAAATCTGTCAGGTGATAAAAAAGAACTGACGAGATTGCTTCCGGAAGCTGAAGAAATATCCAAAATTACAACCAAAGCCAAAAACTCAACATACAACAACATACACCATTAAATCATTTCATCATTAAAGCATTAGAACATTAAAAATGAAAAAAGAAACAAAAGCTTCTTCCCCCCTTAGGGGGGATAAGAGGGGGGCTCCCGTCATCATTGAAGTCCGTGGCTTGCATAAGACATACACTGAAACGGAAGTTGAAGTGAAAGCGATAAACGGGATAGACCTGTCGTTCGAAGAGGGAGAGTTTACTGCCATCGTCGGGCCGTCGGGATGTGGGAAGACTACCTTCCTGAACATGATAGGCGGACTGGATGTCCCGACATCGGGGAAAGTTTTCATAAACGGCACCGATATAAGCACATTTTCATCAAGTAAGATGATCGATTTCCGGCTGAACAACATCGGTTTTGTGTTTCAGGCATACAACCTCATTCCCGTTCTTACGGCAAAAGAGAATGCGGAGTTCATCATGCAGCTACAGGGCAGGCCTAAGGCAGAGAGAGATAAAAGAATAGCCGAGCTTTTCGAAGCAATTGGGATTGCAGGAAAAGAGAACATAAAGCCGAGCCGCCTTTCCGGAGGTCAGCAACAGAGGGTTGCCGTGGCGCGGGCACTGGCATCAAAGCCAAAGTTCATCCTTGCTGATGAGCCGACTGCAAACCTTGACAGTAAAGCCACTGCCGAACTGCTCGACATCATGCATGAGCTGAACCGTCAGGAAAAAGTAACATTCATCTTTTCAACACACGATAAACGCGTCATCGAACGCGCAGAGCGGATCATAACCCTGGAAGACGGGAAGGTGGTGAGCGACATAATTGTAAACATATAGGCTATTAAATATTTCACATAAATCAGGTAGCCGATTTCATCAATTAAAATATCTGGGGAAAATATTCTTTTTATTGATGAATGCCCTTCTGATAAAGATATTTTTTTGACTTCATTGGTTTGTAAGGGCTCACTGTTTTATTTTAAACATCATGCCCGCCATGCTTTATAAGCCAATGTTGTAGCGCGTTTAGAGCTCAATCGTGATTTTCACTTTTCCGCCCAACCCCTTTTCAACTATATCAAAAAGCGTTTTTAGAGTTATATTACTTCCATCGTTTTCAACTCGGGAAATATATGTTCTTTTTTTATTTATAATTTTCCCGAGTTCTTCTTGGGTCAATTGTTTTTCTTCACGGGCTTTACGCAGTAAAAGTCCAATCTTAAAAGATTCGAATTCTCTTTCCAGATCATCCCTTCTTTTGGTTCCCTTTTTACCGTAAACGGAATCTTTTATTTCAGACCAGGTTTTTGTATTCATTTCTTTTTCTCCTTCTGCTCTTTTTCGTTGTAATATTCATTCATTAACCTCAGTGCTTTCTCAATTTCTCTTTTCGGTGTTTTTTGTGTTTTTTTTGAAAATCCATTCAGCAGAATTACAAGTTTGTCTTCATCAAAAAAACAAAACACACGCCATATATTTGAGAATAATGATATTCTTGCTTCATACAATCCTTTTGTTCCGGTTATTGCTTTAAGATAATTTTGAGGGACTCTTTCTAAAGTTTCAATGGCTTCAATTATCTTATAAATCTTGTCTTGAACTTTCTTAGGTTGTTTTTTTAGAAAATCCTCAAAATAATCTTTATATGTAATAACTGTCCTAACCTTCATTACGACAAAGGTAACTTATAAGTTACGAACTTCAAAACATTTCTATAGAAAATTTCTTTTGACCCGGGAATATTTTCAGGGAAAGATCTTAGATTATTAAATTAGTTACAACATAATCGTTAAAAACTCAAAATATAATTTGCATAGGTAAAGATAAAAATAATTCAAAAATTACTTTTATCGCAACTCACTCCCCGTTCCACTCCTTGAAAAACTGAGCCAGAAATTGCTCCATGAAAAGATGCCTCTCCTCAGCCAGTTTCCTGCCTGTTGGCGTTTTCATCATGTCTTTCAGCAGGAGGAGCTTTTCGTAAAAATGGTTGATAGTAGGCGTTTCCCTGTTTCGGTAGTCTTGTTTTGTGGTCACTTCCTCAAAAGGGATTTCAGGGTCATAAAACGGCCTTCCTTTATGGGCTCCGTAGCTGAACGTGCGGGCAATACCTATGGCTCCTATCGCATCCAGCCTGTCAGCATCCTGAACTATCCGGAACTCAAGGGAATCAAATCCTGCTCCATCAAGCTCTTTTGAGAAGGACATGTAAGAGATGATATTTATCACATGACTTACGTCTTCGGGAGAAAGCCCGGATTCCTGCAAAAAGGCTTTTAGTTCTTTTCTCGCCTTTTCTGTATCAAATAATTTCTCATCCACAAGATCATGCACTAATGCAGCTGTTTCTATCACTTTCAGGTTGCCTCCTTCGGTACCGGCGATCTTAAGAGCATTGTCCCTTACCCTCACTGCATGCCACCAGTCATGTCCTGCATCTGCCACAGAAAGTTTTTCCCTGACAAGTTTCTCAAGTTCTTCCAATGTGAGATTTTTTCATGAAAAAGGGCGCACCTTAATGATACGCCATTGAAATGATTATTCGAATATTTTTTCAGCTATTTGCTTTGGAATGGCATCTTTGTGTATCATGATGGCCACAGTGTTCAATCTTACATAGCTTTCGCTCATGTAAAGATAGCCGCCGTAAGGATTTCCCTTGTCGCCCCAGCTGTTCTTTGTCTTATAAAATATTGTTCCGTCCTTGTCCTTTGCCATTCCGGTGATATGCATCAGGTGGTCGTCGGTGGCCTGCCATGAAAGGAATGCTTCCTGACGCATGGTCTGCGTTATTTGTTGTTCCTTGTCTGAACCAGCTTCCGGTACAGTGGCCAGTCCTTGTCTGTGACTAAAGTTTTTTCCGCTCACATCTCCGTCCCAACATACGGTATGACCGTTTTTCAGTGCATTGTTCATAACCTCCATCAACTCATCGATGGGCAGGTTGTAGTAGAGCCCGAATGCCCAGTTGTCGGGTATCTCAAGATTAAAATGGCTGTACCAGGGATGATGGGTGTATGAGGTGAGTTCAACATAATTATCGGCATTTATTCCCATCTCGTCCCGGAACTCCATTGGAGTGAACGACTTGTCATCGAAATCAACTTTTGAGGGTAAATCACCCATGTAGATGTTGAGAACGGATTCAATTATCTCATTCCATTTTTCAGATGGAGAAGCATTCTTAGCATTGATAAGCTTCTCGAGAGCCGCTTTTTGCACAGCAACAAGTTCACTGTGGTTATGTGGTTTGGACACATCCCTTCTGCCGGGGAAAGCGGACTCCGGAACAATACCGTATTTCTTTACAACATTCATCACATCATGGGCCTGACCGCCTTCACCGAAGTTTGTCATGCCGTGGCGCATGATATACTGCCGTGCTTTCTCAGGATAGGTGTATCTTACAAAATACATTTCCGAGAGGTTCAGCTCAGGACCGTTCATGCGTAATATCTCTGATTCAATGAACGATGTTGTCGCGAATGACCAGCATGTGCCGGTCCTGTCCTGGCTCTTTACCGGAGTAGCAGGAAGGTCAACAACGGACTTGAAAGTTTTTGCTGTTACAGTTTCCCGGGCCTGTATTCCAAGAGAAGCGAATGCAAAGAGAAGCAAGAAAAAAGAGGTTTTCATCTGTTTAATTGTTAATTGGTTGCTCATAACGAGAGTATTTTAATGACTTCAAATTTGAAATTAGTTTTTGTTTTTTCCAAATTATCATTTTTAACCTCTAATTTTACAACGATGAAGAAATATCTCGACATAATACTTCCTGTGCCGTTGCCAAAGCTTTTTACCTATGAAGCCGGGGAATGGGAACAGGATGTTGCTGTAGGTAAACGGGCTGTTGTTTCATTTGGCAGGAAAAAACTTTATTCCGGCATTATCGCATCCGTTCATGCCAACAAACCCAAGGAGTACGAAACAAAGCCCGTGCTATCTATCCTCGATGAAAAACCTGTTGTATCACAAAAACAGTTGAGATTCTGGGAGTGGATCGCCGATTACTATCAGTGTACTCTGGGAGAGGTTTACAAAGCGGCCTTGCCGTCAGGGCTGAAACTGGAGAGCGAATCGTATGTGATCTACAATGAAGATTTCGTTGCTGAAAAACCTTTAACCGAAAAGGAGGGGCTTGTTCTTGACATTGTAGCGGGCAAAAAGAAGTGTACCATTCATGAACTGAACAAGCTGTCAGGTATGCACAACAGTTTGCATATCGTAAAAAAACTTCTTGAAGCCGGGGCCATCAGTGTTAACGAGAAACTGAAAGAGGGATACAGGCCAAAAACAGAAACTTTCCTTAAACTCTCTGAAAAAGTCAGGTCGGACAAAAAACTTGAAGAGGCATTCGGATCACTCAAAAGAGCTCCTAAGCAACTATCCGTACTAATGGGGCTGCTCTCCGAAACAGGCGGTGTGGAAAGAGCCTTCACAGGCAAACTTGTTTCAAAACAGGAACTTGTTAAAAGACTGAACATTTCTCCTTCGATAGTAAAAGAGCTTGTCAACAAAAACATCTTAGAGGAGGAAAAGGTTGAAGTTGACAGGATACATTCGGATGTAGCGGGAAAGATCTCCCTGAAATCGCTTTCCCCGGAGCAGAAAAGGGCCATCGGAGAGGTAAGGGAGAGTTTCAAGAAACATGATGTAACGCTTCTCCATGGTGTGACATCCAGCGGCAAGACAGAGATATACATTCACCTTATCAACGAATATCTTAAGCAGGGCAAACAGGTGTTGTACCTGCTCCCGGAGATAGCGCTCACAACACAGATAACAACAAGGTTAAAAAGGCATTTTGGTAACAAGCTGGGTATTTTCCATTCCAGGTTCAACGACTCAGAGCGGGTGGAAGTGTGGAACAACCTCCTGAACAAAAAAGGGTATGAGGTGATCCTCGGTGTAAGGTCGTCAATATTTTTGCCCTTCGACAACATTGGGCTGGTCATCGTTGACGAGGAGCATGAAACAAGCTACAAGCAGTTCGATCCTGCCCCGCGCTATCATGCCCGCGATGCTGCGATAATGCTTGCTTACATGTCGGGGGCTAAGACTTTGCTCGGTACCGGTACTCCCTCTTTTGAAACCTACTACAACTGCGAAAAGGGGAAGTTCGGCATTGTGGAACTGTTCGAGAGATATGCCGGGATAAAGATGCCGGAGATAATGCCTGTCGATACAAAGGAGGCATACCGCAAAAAACAGATGAAGTCACATTTTCACCCGGTATTGCTTGAGAAGATGAAAGAGGTACTGGAGAAAGACGAGCAGGTGATACTCTTCCAGAACAGAAGGGGATTTGCCCCTTACGTGGAGTGCAGTCAGTGTGCATGGGTGCCCCGGTGCGAATATTGCGATGTCAGTCTAACTTACCACAAACATCTGAACCATCTTGTGTGCCATTACTGCGGTCATGCAGTACCCATGCCCGAAGCTTGTCCTGCCTGCGGTTCAACAGATATCGGGACAAGGGGATTCGGCACGGAAAAGATAGAGGAGGAGATAAAACAGCTGTTTCCCGATTACCCGGTCAGCAGGATGGACCTTGATACTACCCGTAACAAGAGGTCATACGAAAAGCTCATCGGTGACTTTGAACAAAAAAAGATACGTATCCTCATCGGCACACAGATGATAACCAAAGGGCTCGACTTCGATTCAGTTAGCCTGGTAGGTATCCTGAATGCTGACACCATGCTCAACTATCCCGACTTCAGGGCA
>JALVJU010000367.1 GCA_027034005.1 Marinilabiliaceae bacterium | reverse complement strand
CCTGCGGCGCTCCGTTAAGTCCCAGTACGAGAACCGGATCACTTGGCCCGGCCTTATCAACTTTCTGGTTTCGTTCGTTGAACATTGCTTTTATATGTCCGTAGTGATATCCGGCAAGCAGCATGTCGCCTATCTTCATGCTTCCGTCACGCACAAGCAGTGTTGCAACGTACCCACGACCCCTGTCGAGTGAAGATTCAATGACAGTACCGGTTGCGGGTTTGTTCGGGTTTGCCTTCAGTTCAAGAAGGTCGGCCTCGAGCAATATCTTTTCAAGGAGATCTTCAACATTCAAACCTGTTTTTGCCGAGATATCCTGTGACTGATACTTTCCGCCCCACTCCTCGACCAGGTAGTTCATATTGGCAAGCTCTTCTTTTATTTTATCCGGATTGGCGCCATCTTTATCGATCTTGTTAATGGCAAAAATTATAGGGACACCTGCTGCCGTGGCGTGGTTGATGGCTTCTTTTGTCTGAGGCATCACATTGTCGTCGGCAGCAACTATGATAACGGCGATGTCAGTAACCTGTGCACCCCTCGCACGCATTGCAGTAAATGCCTCGTGACCAGGTGTGTCAAGGAATGTGATGGCACGTCCGTTCTTAAGTTTAACCGAATATGCCCCGATATGCTGGGTTATACCCCCGGCTTCACCGGCGATAACATTTGTGTTACGGATAAAGTCAAGCAGTGATGTCTTACCGTGGTCAACATGTCCCATGATGGTCACGATAGGCGGTCTTTCAACCAGATCTTCCGGATTGTCTTCCTCTTCCTCAATGGCCTCAACAACGGTGGCATCAACAAACTCAACCTGATAGCCAAACTCTTCGGCAACAAGTGAAAGTGTCTCTGCATCCAGCCGCTGGTTTATCGAAACAAAAACGCCTAGAGACATGAATGTGGAGATAACCTCGTTAACCGGTACATCCATCATGTTTGCAAGGTCGTTGGCAGTTACAAATTCTGTAACCTTAAGTACCTTCTTCTCCTGATCCTGCTTTTCAACTTCAGCAGCATGTTTCTGGCTGATGGCATCACGTTTTTCGCGACGGTATTTTGCGGATTTGCCTTTGCCTTTTTTGGTCAGGCGTGCAAGTGTGTCCTTGATCTGCTTCTGTACATCTTCCTCGTCCACCTCTTTGTGAACAGGTCTTTTCTTAAGTTTATGCTGTACTGTCTTCTTCTTACGGGCTTCGCCTTTTCCGCCTTCACCCTGTCCGGGCTGCTGTTTCGCATTGATGTCTATCTTCTCCTTGCGGATCCTTTTGCGCTTCTTGCGTTTTTTGCGTTCTTCTTTTGAAACAGGTTTGTCTGCGCCTACAGGAAGATCGATCTTGCCTACGACAGTGGGGCCTGAAAGCTTCTCTGCCCGGGTTGGTTTAAAAACTTCTTCCTCGACAGGTTTTGTTTCCTCAGGTTTGACCTCTTTAGCAGGTTTTGCCGGAGCTGGCTCTGCTTTCGTTGCCTTTGCTTTTTTCTTCTCTTTTTTAGGCTTGTCAAGGTCAATCTTACCCACAACCTTAAGTTCTTCACCCAGTTTTTCCGTTTCTACGGGAATGTGGCCGGGTTCTTCTTTTTTCTTTTCAGGCTTTTGTTTTTTTTCAGCCTTTGGCTCCTCTTTTACAACCGGTTTTGCAGCCTCTTTTTCAGGTGCTTTTTTCTCCGGTGCCGTTTTCTTTTTAGGAGCTACTTCTTCAAGGTCGATTTTCCCAACCAGCTTGAAGTCAACATCGGCTTTAGGTTTGTCATCATTGAACTCCGGCTCTTCCTCCTTCTCTTTCTCCACAGATGTTTCACCTTCAGAAAGGTCTGAACGGATATCCTGAATAGAGATACTCTCGTTCTTCTGTTTTCCTGAAAAGTGATGACCCAATTTTTCCGACTCTTCACGAACTTTTGAATCCGACTTGTATTCCTGGTCAAGCAAGGCATACATCTCATCGGTTATCTTCGTGTTCGGATTGGTGTCAATGTCGAACCCTTTTTTATGCAGGAAATCCGTAATGGTGGATATTCCAACATTAAACTCCCGGGCTACTTTACTAAGTCTTTTACCAACTGCCATATAAATAGGTCTGCTAAATTTTATTCTTTTTTGAAATTAAAGGCAAATATAATGTAATTATTCAAATTCGGCCTTTAATATATTCATGACCTCGAGGATTGTCTCCTCTTCAAGGTCAGTACGTTTCACAAGGTCTTCAACCGAAAGATCGATAACCGACTTTGCAGTGTCACAACCTATACGTTTGAACTCCTCGATCACCCAGTCTTCTATCTCATCTTTAAACTCGTCGAGTTTAACATCTTCGTCGTCCTCTTCCATTTCACGATAAACGTCTATCTCGTAACCGGTAAGCTGGCTTGCCAGTTTGATGTTCAGTCCGCCTTTTCCGATAGCAAGTGAGACTTCTTCGGGCTTAAGGTAAACCTCGGCCCTGTTCTCTTCCTCTATCAGTTTTATGTTCGATATCTTGGCAGGGTTCAGCGCACGCTGAATGAACAGCTGAGTGTTGTTGGTGTAGTTTATCACATCAATATTCTCGTTGCGCAGTTCACGAACAATACCATGTATACGTGAACCTTTCATTCCCACACATGCTCCTACCGGATCGATACGTTCATCGTACGACTCAACGGCTATCTTTGCACGCTCACCCGGTATCCTTACTATCTTCTTGATAGTGATCAGTCCGTCGAATATCTCAGGAACCTCAAGCTCGAAAAGGCGCTCAAGGAATACAGGCGATGTGCGCGACAGGATGATAAGCGGGTTGTTGTTCCTTATCTCAACCTTTATCACGACAGCCCTAACCGTATCACCTTTGCGGAAGAAATCGGAAGGTATCTGTTCTGTTTTTGGCAGGATCAGCTCGTTGCCGTCATCATCAAGTATAAGTATTTCTTTTTTCCATATCTGGTAAACTTCACCTGTGATGATGTCACCGATGCGTTCCTTGTATTTATGGTATATGTTATCTTTTTCAAGTTCAAGGATACGTGCCGACAGGTTCTGGCGAAGGCTTAAAACAGCCCTTCTTCCGAACTCATGGAACTTAACTTCATCGGTAACTTCCTCTCCAACCTCGTAATCCGGGTCGATCTTCTTTGCTTCAGATAATGAGATCTGAAGGTTCTCGTCTTCAACTTCACCATCGTTTACAACTTCACGGTTCCTCCATATCTCGAAGTCACCCTTATCGATGTTGATGATAACATCAAAATTCTCGTCTGTGCCAAATCTTTTTGCCAACACACTTCTGAACGAATCTTCCAACACCCTGATCATCGTTGCGCGATCGATGTTCTTTAATTCTTTAAATTCAGAAAACGTGTCAATTAAACTACTATGATCCATGTTTCAAATTATTTGAAAGAAACAACAATTTTTACAAATTTAACATCCTCAAAATTAAACTGATGAGATGTGATTTTCAACTCTTTTTTCTTTTTTCCCTCTATTTTAACTTTTTCCTGCGTCTCAACAGTGAAGCCTTCGTCGTCGGCAGCTGTGAGTTTTCCTTTCAGTTTCTCATCCTCGTTAGTCAAAACTTCAACCTCACGCCCTATGTTTTTCTTGTACTGGCGGGGCATTTTCAACGGTTGGTCAAGCCCTGCCGTAGAGACTTCCAGTGCAAAGTCTTCCTTGTCCCTGTCGAGGTTGTGCTCGATCAGGCGGCTTATGTCAACACAGTAGCTGATAGGTATTCCCTTTTCGCTGTCGAGGGTTACGGATATCTTGTTTGACGGGCTTACCGCAAGGTCGACCACAAACACGCCGTCCTCTTCGAGCTTATCGAGTATCAGGTCTTCTATTTGTTTTACTGTTATCATTTTTATCCAATAAAATAGGGGACCTGGTGTCCCCTACATCCCTGATGTGACATATTTCGAGCGCAAAGATAATACTAACAAAAGGAATTTCCAAAAAGTAA
>JALVJU010000366.1 GCA_027034005.1 Marinilabiliaceae bacterium | reverse complement strand
AGCCATCGTGATGCTTCGTGGTAAAAATGAAGTATTTTGCACCCGATGCTTTCACCATCCTTATCCACTCATACGCATCGAACTTAACAGGATTGAACTTCTTGTACAGGTTGTCGTACTCCTCCTGAGGCACTCCTGACGTTGCCTGCTTACCCGCTCCCGGACGAGGGCCGTAACGCCCCCAGCTGGCCGGTACCTCTGCGAGCACATACGGCCCCCAGTGAACGAAAACCCCAAACCTGGCATCCCTGAGCCACTTTACATCCTGCGGCTTTGCATAGATGTACTGCATGTACTCGTCAGGTATCTTATCATACTTTACCTTTGCCTGTGAGAAGGTACCCTGAGAGGATACCATCAGCAAGCCAACGAGAAATAACCGTATCTGAAGCATACTTTTCATAATGTCCTGATCAATATGTTTTGGGCGGTAACGGTTTCCCCGTTTCCTTAAACCACTCATCGATATCTGCGGAAAGCCGCTTAACTACATCAGGATGCCCGGAAGCAATGTTTACAAGGTTCTTCGGATCTTTGACATCATCAAAAAGCAGTGTTGCATCCTTACCTTTTATCAGGCGGTACTTTCCGTCGGTTGCCATAACATACCCTTCAATCTCGGCAAAAGCAACCTTACGACCGGTAGGTTTTCCATGCTCAAGGGCAGGCAACAGGCTGATGCTCTGTTCCCTTACCTGAAGCTCCTTTTCTGGGGCATTAGCCACTTCAAGCACCGTGTTTATCAGGTCATCAAGTTCCACGGGATTTTCAATGACAATGTCCTTTTCAAACTTTGCCGGCCATGATACTACCAACAGGGGATTAGTGATCTGACGGAACAGCGTACCTTTGTGGAACCGTTTATGGTCACCCATCATCAGTCCCTGATCGGAGAAAAACACGATAATGGTATTCTCGTAAAGACCACGCTTTTTCAGCTCATTCACCACACGTTCAACCTGCTTGTCCATAAAACTTATATTGGCACAGAAACCTGCCTGATGATCCTTGACCACATCCTCATTGTCAACATACTTCGTCTTCTTCACCAGGTCTTTGGGCTCAGTATAGTTCTTGATGGTAGTGGGGCCCGGCATGTCATCCTTTGAAAAGGTATGGTATTCTTCGGGCACATCAGCCGGGTCATGAGGCAGTGAATAGTTCAGCCAAAGGAAGAAAGGTTTTTTCTCTGAGTATTTATCAAGGAACTGAAGGGCCGAGTGAGTAAAAAAGCCGTCGAGATACTCATCTTCCTTTAATGTGCTCAGTTTGCCTATCTCATTCTTAAAAACATCCAGCTTACCTATGCTGTCGAGATAGTGAATATACCAGTCTTCATCCGTCACCTTCCCCTGTTTAACTTTTTTCTGGAGTACTACCCTGCCAAGAGTCTGCCTCACATAGTCGAAACCCATCTTTGTCTCCATGGCCCTGGTCTTGTCCTTGCCCCCGGGTCTTATGTGGCACTTGCCTATCCAGGCAGTGTAGTAATCTGCTTTTTGCAAAGCTTTGGGGAAGGCCCAGACTCCTTTTGGCAAGGCTCTCATTTGTCCGTTCTGGTAAAAACCCAGATTGTGCGGATAAAGGCCTGTCATAAGTGAGTTCCTCGAAGGACCGCACATCATGCCCTGTGCCACGGCATTCTTAAAAAAGACCCCTGACTTTGCCAATGCATCCACATTGGGGGTTTGGTTCACTTTGGAGCCGTTAAAACTAACGTACTCGTAGTTCAGGTCATCAACCTCAATAAAGAGGATGTTTGGCCTCTCTTGTCTTTGTTTCTTCGGAGCGCCCTCCATGCGGCACCCAAAAACAAGAAGTGACAATGTTACTACCGTTAAAAGTTTCATATCGTTTTGTTTTATTTTATTCAATTACTTGACCTCAAAGTTGCAGGTTGTTTTCCTCACCCCCTGGCCCTCCCGATATTCATCGGGACAGGCTCTCTCCACATGGAGAGGGGGAAGTAGCAGCACATCTATGTGTTACGCTATCTCATTTAAAGGGGATGAGGAAACTAAAACAAAAGTTTTTTCGATTTTAACTTTAAATGTTTTTTCATATTTTACACATAATCTTGTTTTCATGTTATTCTTTATAATTCTTTTTCATTTCGTAGATTTTATCGTACTCCAACGAAAATAAGAACCTCGACAATCTACCTCATCCAGTTCAGTTGCTCCCAGCGTTCCGGGCCGTCATTTTGTTGCGGCTTGCCGGTAGTAGAACGTCCCTCTTCAACAATCTTTGTAAGCAACCCGGTCAATTCCTTTATTTTATCAGGATACTCCGCTGCAAGATTATGTTTCTCCCCGGGATCGTCTTTCAGGTTGTAAAGTGCCTGTTTTTTCAAATCGCGCGGGAATGTCAGTTTCCAGTCGCCTTTCCTGATACCGAAGAATCCGGCAAAATCGCTGTGCACAACGACCCTGTCGTCATTGTCCAACTGCTTTCCGTTCAAGGCAGGCAGGAAACTCCTGCTGTCTTCAGCGGTATTGTCATTTATCTTTCCCCCTGCAAGCTGTGCAAAAGTGGCATACAGGTCGTTCAGGTCTATCAGGCTTTTATTGGTACTCCCCGGCGGAGTGTGTCCCGGCCAAACAGCAACGAACGGTACACGGTGGCCGCCCTCGTCAAGCCTGCCTTTGTAACCTTTGTAGATGTAGCTTGGACTGTGATGATATTTTTTCTGATAACTCACGGGCAGGCCCTTAACACTTGTTCCGTTGTCGGCAGTGTAAATAAATATCGTGTTGTCAAACAGGCCTTTCTCTTTCAGTGCATTTGCAATTTTGCCAACCCCGTCATCAAGTTCCACACAAAAATCGCCATAAATGCCGCATTGCGACTTTCCGCGAAACTCGTCCCGTGGCACAATGGGCGTATGCGGTGCAGTGTAGGAAACAAGCAGGAACAGAGGCTTTGGGGAATTATAATTTTCAATGTAATCAACAGACTTTTCAGTTATCAGCCTTAGTGCATCCTGGGGGTTAAAAGAAGCGGCAACACCTGTGCGCCAAATAGCGATAGGAACTTCCTTTTTATGCTTTATGATATTTTCTTTTGTATATCCTTCAGGTATTTCACCAACCCATCCGCCGGCAGTTCTGGTAGGGGCTTCCACAAGACGGTCGTTCTCGATAAAGATATATGGAGGGAAATCCCAGGAAGCTGCCACCCCATAGAAGTAATTAAATCCAAGGTTGTGAGGGCCCAGCTTTATCGGTTTCGAGAAATCTATCTTTTTCTCCGATTCGGCAAGGTCGTTTTTCACACCGGTTATCTCTTCGTTCTCTTTTGTTGTCCAGTTCAGTCCAAGGTGCCATTTGCCTATCAAAGCTGTTTCATACCCGCTCTTTTTAAGCATAGATGCGATCGTTTCCCTCTGTTCCGGGATAAGGCACGGGTCATAGCCGTTAAGCACCTTTCCTTTGAGTTTTGTACGCCAGCAATACCGGCCTGTCATTATCCCGTATCGCGTGGGGGTACAGACAGATGCACCGGAATGGGCATCGGTGAAAATTGCCCCTTCCGAAGCGAGCTTGTCCACATTGGGAGTAGGTATTTTCGAATCAGGATTGTAGCATGACAGGTCACCCTGCCCCATATCATCAGCAAGAACGATAACAATATTGGGAAGCTTCTCCGGATGTTTGTTCTTTGATGAACAAGCGTTCAGAAAGAAGAGTGCGATTATATTTAAAACAAAAAATCGTTTCATTTTTTTCTTTGTTAAGAACTTTTTTAAAGGCAAGAACATTTGAGCTTACTTCTTCTTTTTCTTTTTTGTTGCTTTCGCACCGGTATCCTTGTGATTGGGGTCATACTCCGGATTTGGAACCGGCATACGTGCATTTGACTCTTTTTGCAACCTGTGAAGTATCTCCTGCATCTCTTTTACTTTTTCAGGCATCTTCTTCGACAGGTCATGCAATTCACTGATATCATCTTTCAGGTTGTACAGTTCCACATGATCTATCTTATCATGATAAAACTCCAGCAACTTGTAATCTCCAAGGATCAACACATCGGTAGGGATGTAGGCATAGTGCACCTTACCGTTTTTCATCGATGCAGGGCCATAGTTGGGATAGTGCCAGAACAGCGGCCTAACGGGCATTTTATAATCAGGATCGAAAAGGCATTTTGCAATGCTCGTGCCGTCCAGTACCTGTCCTTTTGGCTTAGGGATACCTGCGATATCTAGGAAAGTAGGGTAAAGATCGATACCTGTAACAGGATTCTCATTTACCGTTCCGGGCTTTATCTTTCCTTTCCAGTAAAATATGTACGGAACCCTTATCCCTCCTTCGTACATCAATCCTTTCCCGTCCCTCAGCGGAACATTCGAGGTAAAACTGTTTTTCTTAACAGTCCCGTCAGGATTAGTCCTGGCAGAAGCACCGTTATCGGATGTGAAAACTATCAGCGTGTTGTCCAAAAGCCCAAGACTGTCAAGTGTATGGAATATCCTGCCAACGGTAAAATCAAGACTTTCGGTCATGGCTGCATAGGTCGGGTCATGATGGCCGCCCACGGGTTCTTTTTTCTCGTATTTCTTTATCAGCTTTTCTTTTGCCTCATGAGGCTTATGCACCAGGAAATCGGGCAGGTAAAGGAAGAAAGGCCTGTCCTTGTTATTTTCAATGAACTCAATGGCATGGTCGGCCATGAAATCGGACAAGTATGTTCCGGGCTTTATCTCGTATTCAGGCGATGTGTGAAAATCAAAATGTTTGCCCGCACTTTCTATCCAATGATCGAAACCGTGAACTCCCGGCATTCCGGGATTGATATGCCATTTGCCGAACATGCCTGTAACATACCCTCCCTGTTTCAGGGCCTCGGCCACTGTTTCTATATCTTCAGAAAAAGGCAGATTCTCAGGCTGTATTGCCTTGTACAACCAGGGTTTATTTACCCGCTTGGGCACATCTGAAACCCGTAAAGTACCGTTTCGCGAACTGTACTGACCGCTCATCAGCGCCGCCCTCGACGGGGCACAAACACAGGCAGCCGCATATCCGTGAGTGAATTCCATACCCCCCGCAGCCAGCTTGTCGATATTCGGTGTTTCGTAATACTTACTGCCAAAACAGCTCAACCCGGTCCATCCCACATCGTCGGAAAAGATGAGAACTATGTTCGGTTTCCGGTTGTCCTGCTGTGCAGCAACAGAAAAAAAGAGTGCAGTAAAAACCACCACCATCGATATCTTTATCAGGTTATGCATTTTGAATATGTTTTAGAAAAGAAGTAAGTGTTATAAAATTACAACACTTACTTCTTTTACAATGTTTATTTATAAGGGCTTTAATTAGTAGCCAGGGTTCTGATCAGTTACCGAGATAGCATCGTTGGATGAAATCTCAAGTGATGGTATAGGGTAATACATATTTCTCTCATAAATACCTGCCTGGAGCGCCGCAGGCTTATAACCGTGGGCATTATCCTCTTCCTTGAAAGTCCTGAATTTATCCCAGCCCAACCTTACAAGGTCGAACCATAACTTAAGTTCTCCCATAAGTTCAAAATGCCTTTCGTTAAAAACTGCTTCACGGAACTCATCCTGTGTGAGAGTCCTCTCCCAATTTGCAGGTTGTTCAAGTTCTCCACTGCTGCCATCACCATTTCTTGCCCGTTCCAGTACCATATCGACAGCGTCGTATGCCGCATCTGTCGGGCCTCCGTTTACCTCATTTTCTGCCTCCGCAAACATCAGCAGAACATCGGCATAGCGAATAACAATGAAATTATTGTCAGCTGCAAAATTATCAGGAGCATCGGGGTCTGTCCACTTAGCAATATATGGCCATGACTGGTTTTTTTTGTACTTTTTTGTAGGATAAACAGGAACAAATTTGTTCTTTTTTATATCGTTATATCCCGACAAGCCATCAATATTGACAATGGTTGACACGATGCGATAATCACCGGGATATTTACCGGCAAAATCGTCATAGCTTTTTTGTGTCATGCGGGCACGGCCCCATCCTCCGCCTTTTGCCGACAATCCCGATTTGGACGGAGTGAATATCTTTGAGTAGGCACTGCCTGTTACCACACCTCTCAAATACTGGACTTCGAGTATGGATTCTGAAGTGTTTTTATTTCCAAGCTCCCACAATTTAGCAAAATCCGGCACAAGGGAGTAGTTGCAGCTATCCATTACAAACTTTGCGTAGTCCCTTGCTTTCACCCAGTAATCAGATGCACTGGGGCTAAATTCCTTAGTCATGGGGTTGTATCCTGCGCGTGTCATGTAAACTTTGGCAAGAGCAGCTGCTGCAGCACCTTTGGTAACCCTGCCATTATCGGAAGCAACACGGGTATATGGCAGGTTATCCATAGCAAATTCGAGGTCAGGCACAATGACCTGTTCATAAATGTCTTCGGATGATGACAGGCCTACCATGGCATCTTCAAAACCCTGGGTTGGTTCCAGCTTAATGGGTAAATTCATATACATTCTCACCAGAACAAAATAGGCCCATCCTCTTAAAAAGCGTGCTTCGCCGAGAATACTGTTCTTAACATCAGCATCTATAATGTCATCACCCATCTTGTTAACATTATAAATGACATCATTACAACCGTTGATCAGTTTAAATCCATTTTGCCAGGTCTGGGTTATCTCTTTTTCGGTAGCCCCATAAGCCCCGCTCATGTAAACTGTGGTCCTGTTTTTAAGAAAAGCGCCCGTATTCTGGGTAAGCGGTTCGATCATCGACTGACGATAAAAATCTGCCAGATATTTATATGTTCCTACCATTGCCTGGTCAGCATCTTCCGCCGTAAGGTAGAAATTTACATTTGTTTTAAAGTCATATACATCCTCCTTCAAAAATCCGTCACTGCAAGAGTAAAGGACAGTAGTTGCCAGAAGGGTCAGTATAAAATATTTTATATTTTTCATGATATGTGATTTTATAGATTACTTAAATGATATTCTCAACCCAAAAACAACGGACCGTGCCAACGGATATGAATTTACATCAATACCCATCGCCATATTGTTGTTCCCGTACGCATTTGCTTCCGGGTTCCACCATGAGTAATCGGTTATCGTAAACAGGTTAACACCTGTAACCGAGATATTCAGGTTTGATATCCACCTAACACTCTTAACCGACGTATTATAAGCCAGTGTTGCATTTTGCAGCCTGAAATAACTTCCTTTTTCCACAAGCCGGTCGGAAGGATATTCCAGCCTGTTTTGTTTCCAGTTATTTACTATCCTGGGCCAGTAATCAGATGTTCCTTCGCCTCTCCAGGCATCAGTATATGCATCTGTCAGCACATTTGTATTTGCCTGCCCCACATTGGCAAGTTTAAGCAGATTGGCATTGAACACATCAACACCTGACACTCCCGTAAAGAAAATATTAAGGCTAAAGTTTTTATATGAAAAATTATTGGTTATTCCATAAGTAAAATCGGGGTTAGGATCGCCTATTACCTCCTGGTCCTGATCATTTACAGCCCCGTCACCGTTCAGATCAACATATTTGATGTCACCCGGAGCAATGGATTTTCCAAATTGATAATGCGGAAAACCTTTATCCTTGGCTGCCTGCTCCAACTCATCCACTTCCTGTTGTGTCTGGAACAGACCATCGGTACGGTATCCCCAGAACTGGCCTACCGGTTGTCCTTCGATATAGGTATTAACAGGCTTCCAAAATCCTGATATAGTTTTTCCCCAGAACTGAACATAACCATACGAAGACTCAGGAAGGCCCAGTTTAACAATTTCGTTATTATATTTTGAGAAATTGCCGCCAAGGTCCCATTTAAACCTGGTATTGATAACCCTGAACATAGCTTCTATATCAACACCTGTGTTGTTGATCTGCCCCAGGTTGTCCCACGATACGGTATAACCGGAAGAGAGAGGCATGTTACGCAGAATAAGAAGGTCCTTTGACTTTTTCTTATATACATCTATTGACAAGTTAAAACGACTATTTATAAATCCCAGATCAACTCCTGCATTTAACTGCTCTGAAGTCTCCCATGTCACGCTCTTTTTAAAGTCGGCAACAGCATACCCGCTGGTAGAAACTCCATTTAACGGATAAATTACAGAATTATACCTGGCAAGGGTTGCGTAAGGCTGTAATCCCTGGTTACCGGCCTGCCCCCAACTTAATCGCAGTTTCAGATTGCTTAAAATGTCATTGTTTTTAAGAAACTCCTCCTGGGTAACCCTCCAGGCCACAGAGGCCGACGGGAAGAATGCATACTTCTGGTCTTCAGAGAAACGGGAAGAACCGTCATATCTGCCTGTCACCGTAACCAGATATTTGTTGCGGTAAGAGTAGTTGATCCGTGCAATACCGGAGAACAGCTGACTTGCCACATGGTCAAGATCGGCCGGTGTAAAGATACTTGCAGATTCAAGGTTGTAGTAATAAAGTGCATCATCGGGGAATCCTGTACCGCTTACTTTAAAAGTTTCAAGGTTCCGCTTGTTCATTTCAATACCCGCTACACCATTTATTTTATGGTTTTTGTTGATGTTGAATTTGAAGTGAGCCAAAGCATTCATTGTCCAGCTCAGCTGATCACTTGTTCCATAACCTGCTCTTCCCAGGCCTTCTACCATAGGAAGCGTTTGTGGCCAGTATTGTGCCTTTTTGTTGTGTGTATAGTTGAGGCCGTATTTTCCTTCAAGAGTCAACCATTTGGTGACATCGTAGTTAAGTGTTATCCTACCCCTGAAGTAATTATTTACAGGTTCCGAAATGTATTCATTAATAAAAGTGAGTGGATTGGCAGTTTCGAGATATTCGGGATCAACAAAATCATTATCCCCGGTGTACTCATCAGCGAGTGGCGACTTGAGCAGCATCCAGTTGATGGCTGTATTGGATGTGTTGGCATCGGTACTTGTTGCTGTTCCTCGACCCTCGGCATGAGAAAACGACATCGAAAGGTTATACCTCAATTTACTTGTGATGTCCCAGTTATACTTCCCATTGAATATATATCTGTCGAGCGAAGAGTTCTTTACTATGCCGTCTGCAAGCATTGCACCGAAAGACAGGTAGTAGTTGGCATTTTTTGTTGCCCCTGTCATAGACAGGTTATAATCCTGAGATAAGGCTGTACGCATTATCTCGTCCTGCCAGTTGTACCCTGTAACATCCTGAGGCAACGGGCCGGTTTCACTGCCATTGTAAGGTAAATTTGGCACTTCTCCGTTTATTCTTGCTGATACCAGTTCATATTCATTTCTGAATTCTGCAAACTGCCGGGGATTTAACACACTTATCTCTTCCGAAGGTGATGACAATGTTACCGACGTAGAGAAAGTTATTTCCGACTTACCTTTTTTCTTTCCTCCTTTTGTGGTGATAAGAACAACACCATTAGCACCTCTTGAACCGTAAATAGCAGTTGCAGAGGCATCTTTCAATATCTCTACCGATTCTATATCACTTGGGTTCAACCCAATGAGGGGACTGTATGTTTTATTTATATCCTCTCCCATGGAATTAGGAGTTGCATTGTCAACATCCATAGGAATACCATCGATAACATACAGGGGCTGGTTGGAAACACTGATAGAGTTCAAACCGCGAATCCTGACATTTATTGCAGCTCCTGGCTCGGCCGATGATGTAGAAACAGTAACACCTGCTGCATGGCCCTGCAGCATTTGATCAACTGTTGTAGTTGGTGGTTGGTTTGTTTCAATCTTTACGGATGACACACTACCTGTCAGATCGCTCTTTTTAATTGCTCCGTAACTATGTATAACAACCTCACCAAGGTTGGTTGACTGCTCTTTTAATACTACATCGATCTTTGTTTGGCCGTTTAGCTTAACAACCTTATGTTCGAAACCAATGAAAGAGAATGTCAACTCAGTATTGTTGATATCATTGACACTTAACGAGTATGTCCCGTCCGGCCCGGTAATGGTACCTGTTGTTGTTCCTGTAATAAATACATTAACACCCGGCAATGGTTCGCCTGATGCGTCGGTAACTTTTCCTGTTACTGTTGTCTGTGCGTATATTAATGTCGATAAAAACAGAAAATATACTATACTTAGGACTATTTTCTTCATAGAATTTAAATTTGAAATTTCTAATGTTTTTTAGTTATTTCCATCTTACGGTATCTGTGACGGACATTTGATCAACTTCACCTTTTGCCGTACATTTCACAACATAGAATGTGTCGGTACCGGGATAGTGAACAGTGACCTGCATTCCTGTGGCAGTACTGTCAATGCCAAGATCCCAGGTGTATGTGTTTGCATTGTTGGCAACAGCCGTCAGCACTACAACATTTTTTGCAGAATCAGGCGGACTGACCAAAGCAAAGACCTGAAGATTCTTCACGGAGAGATCTTCCTCTTCTTCACATGACCATAACCAGATCCCTGATAAGGCCAATAAGATAAAAACCAGTTTTTTCATAGTGTATTATTTATTGTTATTAATGAAATGAGATTTATTACAATACAAATGTACCCTTGCTTACAGGTTTAGTTCTGTAAAAAAATGTCTAAAATCTTTAATTTTGCACCAATCACTGTTACACTACTGTTTTTCTGGCAGATACAAAATGTAAAAACATAAATAACCGGTAAGAACAAATAAGAAATTATGAGTAACCGTTTGTTTACTTATCCCGCGAATTGATTCTCTCTGTTTACCCCAGCCCTGAAGCCTGCCTGACGGTAGGCAGGGGAGCAGGGACAATCAATTCGCTCCCTTTAGAGCAATATCTACGAGAGTCTTAACATTTTTTACCGCATATAAAATCGGAAAAGGGCCCCGCTAAAAGCAAAGCCCTTTCATCTCTCTGCTTATGAAAAATCTATTTTACCAAAGCTTTCACTACCTGTGATTCACCTGATTCATAATTCACTTTAATGTAATACAGTCCCCTGTTGCCTCCTGACATATCTACATTCGTTATGGGAGTGTTTAAAGAATTAACCTGCTTAATAACCTGCCCTGTTGTATTGAATACCGTATAGCCCGTAATCGGCTTTTCGCTGTTGATGCGGAACAGCCCGTTTGAAGGGTTAGGGCCTACTGAAAGCTTGTAAGATGCATGCTTTGAGATACGGGTGGCTTCTCCTTCTTCTGTCACTTCTATATTATCTACATATACATCATAAGAAGCTACTTTGTTGGTAATAAAAACAGCTAATGTAATTTTTGTAATCGCTGAGTCTGAAGGATAATCGTATACAACAGAACTACTTGCCCATGTGTTTACGTCTTTTACCTTTTCATCACTGGTAATAGTTTCCGAACCACCATTACTATAATTTATTTGAAATGCAACATATATTGCATCCTTTGTGCCACTCGCATTCGTACTATAAATGCTCGCTTTTAATTTATATGACTTCCCTTTAACAAAACTTGAAGCGTCAATAAAACCTTTTAAACCAGCCCTCTTTTTAGAACCATCTGTTGTTAATTTAACACCATTCCCGGTTTCTCCGGCAGCATCTATAACCCCGGAAGTAATCTTTGATATCTTATATTTAGCAGACCCACCATTCGGTTTAATAGTAGAAACATCTGTTCCTGTTACATAAGAATCGAAATCATCAGAGAAAACTTCTTGCGCCTTCATCATCCATCCAAAGGCTGCAAGAAACATAGTAGTAAGTAAAATTTTTTTCATGATCCATAGTTTTTGGTTATTAATAGTTCAAAACTACAAAAAGGACATGGAGGCGATGCTGTAAAAAAATGTCTAAAATCTTTAAAATTGTGCCAGGAACCATATTGGGGTTAATCGGGCAGATGGCCAGTGAGCTAATAAACTTACTGGTACATTTCGCACAGCACACTGTATACGAATCCGTGTCAATGCGGTTTGTCAATCACACCTTCACTTGTTCATAGTAATCTGTAAAGAATTGTTCAAAACACTTTTTGTTGACGGTATAAAGCTAATTACGGGACTAAGAAACAACATGAAGAATCAACTTATGTCGTTGTCCGATAAAATAATGCTTCGCAAACGCTCTATTATAGAGACTATTAACGATGAATTAAAAAACATTTGTCAGATCGAGCATTCCCGTCACAGAAGTTTTGCCAACTTTTTAAGCAATATGACACCAAGTCTATTAGCTTACTCCTTTCTGCCCAAAAAACCTAGAATCAAATATGAAACAGTAGAAACTTTTGGCCAACTGGCTATATGCTAGAGCTTTGCTTATGTCGAACTCACGTTAATACATAAAGTAGCAGCGGCCTGCATCAAAACAGAAGCCGTTGCATTAATCTATTTTCTCAAAAATATTTCTTCTTCCATTTTAAAGCAACATTAACCAGCCCTATTAAAACAGGAACCTCTACCAGAGGGCCGATAACGGCTGCAAATGCCTCTCCGGAGCTTATGCCGAATACTGCCACGGCCACAGCAATTGCCAGTTCAAAGTTGTTGCTTGCCGAAGTGAAGGCAATGGTTGCAGTTTGGGGATAATCGGCATTGATCTTTTTGCTCATGAAAAATGAAACTGCGAACATCACTACAAAGTAGATGAAAAGCGGAACCGATATCAGAAGCACATCAAAAGGCAGGTCCACTATGACTTCTCCTTTGAGCGAGAACATCACGAAGATAGTGAACAGAAGGGCGATAAGGGCCAAAGGGCTGATCTTAGGAATAAACTTTTGCTCGTACCACTTCTTGCTTTTAATACGAATGAGGGTGAGCCGTGTCAAAAATCCCGCAGCAAATGGAATGCCGAGATATATCAGTACGCTGTATGCTATCTCGCCCATTGTAATGTTTACCTCATAGGTATCAAGGCCAAACCAGCGTGGCATGAAGGTGATGAAGAAATAGGCGTAAACCGAGAAGAACAACACCTGAAAGATGCTGTTGAAAGCAACAAGCCCGGCTGCATATTCACGGTCGCCTCCGGCAAGGTCGTTCCATACTATCACCATGGCGATACAGCGTGCAAGCCCTATCAGAATTAGTCCTGTCATGTATTCGGGATAGTCGCGCAGGAAAAAGATAGCAAGGAAGAACATCAGCAGCGGCCCGATAACCCAGTTCTGAACAAGAGAGAGCATCAGGACTTTTTTATTTGAAAAAACATCTTTCGGCTCTTCGTACTTTACCTTTGCCAGTGGCGGATACATCATCACTATCAGACCGATGGCAATGGGTATGTTGGTAGTGCCATGGCTTAATGTGTTCCAGAACCCTGCTATTCCTGGGAAAAAGTGTCCGGCTGAAACGGCCACAGCCATCGTCAGGAATATCCACAATGTAAGGTACCTGTCAAGAAATGATAATCTTTTTGTTGTTTTCATCGTTTTATGTTTTACTAACACAGACCTGCCCGACTGCGCGGTCAGGCGGGGGCGCTGAGGCACAGAGTTTTTATTACCGCAGAGGCGCAAAGTCGCGGAGGTTAATGCATTGGCTTATTTCTTCATAAATATCTCAGTGTCTCTGAGTCTCCGTGTTATTTCTACTTTTTTATCTCCTGCTCGTAGAACTTTGTGAAGTCGCGGAATATCTCGTCCCTCACGCGGCGGAAGACGGCCATTACTTCTTCTTCGGTACCTGTTGCCTGAGCAGGATCATCAAAGCCGATATGCAACCGGTGCTTGACATCGCCCGTGAAAACAGGGCAAACCTCTTTTGCGCCGTCACAAACGGTTATAACATAATCGAACGGCATCTCGATGAACTCATTCACCGACTTGGGATGCCCTCCCGAGATGTCGATGCCTTTTTCTTTCATCACTTTGATAGCATTGGGGTTTACCACTCCCTCGGGGTTGGTTCCTGCCGAATAAACCTCCATGCTGCTGTCGAGCGACTTCAAAAATCCTTCAGCCATCTGGCTGCGACAGGTGTTACCTGTACATAAAATCAGTATTTTCATTTTTTGTTCTTTTTACCGCAGAGACGCAAACCTGCCTGCCTAACTGCGTAGTCAGGTAGGCCCGACTGCGTGGTCAGGCGGGGGCGCAGAGACTATTTTCCTTGCGCCATGGCCTCTGTGTTTACTTATATTCAATTTTACTTTAACAACTTTCAACTTTATAACTTTACGAACTTTTAAACTTTATTCCTTTTCAACTAAATCACACTTAAAAATAATTTTCCTGCCATCAACAAAAGCATTACAGCAAGTATCCTCTTCACTGCTTCGGAATTTAACCGTCTGTGCATAAATGCTGTTCCCAGTGTTGCCCCGATAATCCCTGCCGTAGATACTGTCAGCAACAGTCTCCAGTCAACTTGTCCCATTGCCCAGTATGTTAAAAATCCCGACAGTGATGAAAAAGGAACTACAAAAGCTGTGGTTACCGCACTCTTTTTGGGGTCAAGGCCGGTCAACAGCATCAGGGGCGCGATGATGCCTCCGCCGCCAATGCCGAGTATTCCCGACAGCAGGCCTGCAAATGCCCCGATCAAAAAAAGGGCCGTGAAAGATACCTTCTCTTTGTACTCAACCCCTTCTTTCTTTTTATGAAAGAGGAATAACGATCCGGATATCATAAGGAACAAAATGAAAAGAATTATGATTACCTTATCGTTGATAAATTTTGATGAGTAGGCGCCAACAATGGCAAAGAGGGATGAACTTATGATTATGGGTATTCCCTGCCTGAAATCGAGGCGTTTGTTTTTTATGTTCGACACTGTTGCGCTGGTCATGCCCACAATGTTGTAAAACAGACCTGCCGGTCGTGCCGTGTTTATGGGAATGCCAAGGGTGATAAGTATTGGAACCAGGATTATGGCGCCGCCTATTCCCCCGAGGGAAAATACGAATGATGCAACTAAAGATATTGTGAATATCAATATATCCATTTCGTTTTTATTTTGTGTTTTTTTCTTTAGCAGGAGGTATCTTACACGTTGAATCCCCTGATGTTATCAGCTCCATGAATTCATGCATCTCTTTTTTCAATTTCTCCACATTATCCCTGTCGATGCAGTAGTAGACCCTTGTGCCTGAAACCGTGCCTTTGATGAGGCCGGCATTTTTCAACTCCTGAAGGTGCTGTGACACGGTTGTGCGGCTTAGGGGTATCTCGCCTGTGATTTCCCCGCTAATACACTGTTCCTGTTCGGCAAGGTACTCCAGGATCGCCATTCGTGCCGGGTGCGAAAGTGCCTTTGTGAACCCTGCCAATAACTGTAAATGTTCATCAAAGATGTTTGTCTTTGCGTATGTCATATTACCGGTGTTTAATGTCGCAAACATACGACATTTAGTTTGGATGAGAAAATGCAGGTGGGATTTTTAATGTTTTTTAGGAAAGGAAAGCCCCTTCCTAACCTCCCCCAAAATGGAGGAGGAACCTTGTTATCGGATTTTCTCACCCGCCGGAAGAATAAATTAGGGAGTGCGACTCCAGTAATACATGTACATGGCATGAATGTTCCGGTGCTCTGCACCTATGCTTTTATGGCTACAAATATTGCGGTGTTACGCACCTTGAGGATGCTGGTCACAGGGCTTCCTCACCCACCGGAACAATATATTGGGAATGCGACTTCAAGTCACGCTTTCAATTTTCTCTGTGCCCGGCCTGCCTGACCGCAGCAGTCTGGCACGTTCGTGGCTCCCCAATCTACTTCGTGTCTCAGAGTCTCTGTGTTCATTTTACGTTCTTTGCTGGCACATATCCGAAAAATAAAATTTATCCAGCCTTGAGCATTGCACTCAGGTTTTTACTATTTTTAAAGCAATATTCAGAAGTTTATCAGATTAAAATTATTTCTATGAAAAAGAGTAATCTCATAAAAATATTTGCAGTTTCGTCAGTAGCGGTCGCATTACTAGTGATAACCTATGCATACGTTCCATTTACAAATGGTCTTCAGGACGACGATATTGAAATGCCATACAACAGGATACTCAGGCCTGCCGGAAAGCTTGTCTTTTTCGGGGACTCTACGCTGGAAAACCATGCCCTGGATGTTGCTTTGTCTCCCTGTGGTAAATATCTTGCAGTGGAAGGGCGGTTCAGCATAGTAGTCATGGATACGGAAACGGATACGATAATCCAGAGGTTTTCGTTAAGGGATAATCTCAGGACGATCAATACTTATTCGGGCATCACATGGTACAAAGACAACGATAAGCTGAAACTGATATGGGGAACAAAGGAGAATCTGGTGTACACCACATGGAACGGGAAGGAACTTTCGGAACTAAAGATTTTTCACTTCTCCAAAGAGGGCAAAGCAAAGGCTTCAATACCAAATGAAGTGATAGTGTCTGACACAGAAAATGGAAAAGAGTTATTTGTTGCACTGAACGGCAATGACCGTTTGGCAAAGATAGATATGGGCAGTGCCAAACAGCAGTGGCTGGTGCCGACGGGCATTGCCCCTTATGGTTTGGTAAAGGCCAAAAACAAGATTTACGTAACCAACTGGGCGGGAAGCGTACCGGATGAGAATACAAAAAGTGTGGCCGGTGTTCCCTGGAATTGGGTGGATGCTTCCGTTGATTCTGTCACAGGAGTTGCAAACTCGGGAACCGTCAGTGTGTTTGATGCTAAAAGCGGCAAGCTATTGAAGGAGATAGTCACGGGGCTGCATCCCAACGATATCATCGCTTCCGCTGACGGTAAATTCGTCTATGTGGCCAATGGCAACGATGACTACATATCTGTCATCAACACCGAAAAAGATGAGGTTACGGAGAAGATCAATGTGGGGCTTATCCAGGGCGACAACCCATACTTTGGGGATACCCCGAACGGGCTTGCCCTCAGCCGCGACGGTAAGATACTTTATGTTGCCCTCGGCATGGACAATGCCGTTGCCATGATAGAGCTTGGCAGTAAAGCTTCAACCGGTGGTGTGGCAGCAGAAAGCAATGTCAAAGGTTTTATTCCTACAGGAGCATATCCGTCAGGCATTGCTCTTGACGAAGAGAACGGGAAGATGTACGTAGCCGATCTCGAAGGCATAGGAGCAAGGCTGACGGGGAAAGAGGGGCAGAGAGGATACAGTGATAAGATCAAAGGAGAGATCGTTTCAACCGCCGGTTATTTCAATGCCCACAGAATGATGGCCGCAGTGTCTGTGATCCCCATGCCGGATAAAAGCAGCTTAGAGGCATACACCAAAACTGTGAAAGAAACCAACAGGCAGAATCGTATCGAAATAGCCGATTTGCTGCCGCGGAAAGGCGTAAAGCCTAAACCGGTTCCTGAAAGAATAGGGGAGCCATCGGTGTTTAAGCATGTGATCTATATCATCAAAGAGAACCGTACTTACGATCAGGTACTCGGTGATGTGTCAAGTGGTGACGGAGGACCCAAACTTTGTGCTTTTGGCAAAAAGGTGACACCCAATATTCACAAACTTGTCAGGCAGTATGTGTTGCTCGACAGGTATGAGGCAGCAGGCAAATCATCCTCTGAAGGGCATGTTTGGACCGATGCTTCGATAGTCCCTGATTATATTGAAAAGAATGTGAGGGGATGGTTTCGCAGTTATACCCATGTGCTTTACGATGCCATGGCCTATCCCAAAACCGGTTTTATCTGGGATAATGCACTGAACAACGGGAAAAGTGTGCGCATTTACGGAGAGGCATCATTCCCCTTCGATGACGGGAATAGCAGCTGGAAGGATATTTATCATGCTTTTCTCAACGGCGATACAGTGAAGTTCACCAACAGGACTACTATAGACAGGGTGAGGGGTGTTTTGAGTCCGACATATCCCGCATACGACAGCCATCGTTACCCGGATATCCTGCGTGCCGATGCATTCATTAAAGAGCTAAAGGCATTTGAGAAGATGGACGGTGATAAGTTCCCGAACCTGATAGTGATGGCTTTGCCTAACGATCATACAGCGGGAACAGCTCCTGGATATCCAACGCCGAGGGCGATGGTTGCCGACAACGATCTTGCTTTGGGGCTCATTGTTGAAGCGGTTAGCAGAAGCAGGTTCTGGAAAAATACGGTTATTTTTGTTACGGAGGACGATTCGCAGAATGGCTGGGACCATGTGTCTGCCTATCGTACCGTAGGGATGGTGATTTCACCATGGTCGAAGCAGGGGAAAACGGTATCTACAAAATACAATCAAACATGCCTGGTACGCACCATTGAGCAGATTCTGGGCCTGCCGCCGATGAACATAGCGGATGCCACAGCATTGCCCATGTTCGATATCTTTACCGACAAAGCTGATTTCGCAGTGTACAAACATGTGAAAAACAGTATCCCTCTTGATGAGATGAATCCGGTAAGAACGGCACTTGCAGGCAAGGACCTTTACTATGCTATGGAGTCTGCACGCCTTGTGAAAAAGGGTATCGATACCGGAGAAGACGGGCTGATGAACAGGATTATCTGGAGTTCGCTAAAGAACGGCAGAGAGTATCCGGAGAAATATGCAGGCAAAGATGAGGATGACGACGATGATGATTATTAAGACGGTTATTACTGGGAATTTATTGAACTAAATTCAAAAACAATGCACGAAGACATAAAAAAGGCAGTTGAGGTTTTGCGGTCAGGTGGGGTGATACTTTACCCTACCGATACTATTTGGGGCCTAGGGTGCGATGCAACTAACAGGGAAGCCGTTGAAAGGATATACCGCATCAAGAAGCGTGATGACTCAAAAAGCATGCTGGTGCTGATAGATAATCCTTCGAAGCTTAACAGTTATATCGATGTGGTCCCTGACATTGCATGGGAACTGATAGATGTTGCGGACAAACCGTTAACGATAATCTACCCCGGTGCGAAGAATTTACCGGAAAATCTGGTGGCTGAGGATGGCAGTATCGGGATACGTGTTACGAACGAAGAGTTCAGCAGGAGCCTATGTCAGCGATTACGGCTGCCACTTGTATCTACATCGGCAAACATCAGCGGAAGACCTGCGCCGGCAAATTTCAGCGGGATAGATCCCGAGGTGATAGAACAGGTAGATTATGTTGTTGAGTACCGTCAGGATGACTTGTCAAAAGCTGCCCCTTCCGGGGTCATCAAGCTGGGAGTAGGAGGAGAGGTGACGGTTATCAGGGAGTGAGGGGACAATGATCTAATGATGTAATGCTGCAATGATTTAATGCTTTAATGATGTAAGGTGTTCGGTCGTTACAAACTTTTCAACTTTATAACTTTTTACTTTTAAACTAACTTATGGACTACGAAAAAATAGAGTTTAAGCATACAACACCGTTACAGATACGGTTCAACGACCTTGATGTTTTTGCACATGTGAACAATGCTGTTTTTCAGGAGTATTTCGACCTTGGCCGTCTTTACTACCTGCAGCAGATACTGGAAGGGGAACTGAAAACGGGCGAGAATACACTTATCATCGCTTCGGTCAAGACCGATTTTATGGAACCGGTACTGCTAGAGGACAATATTGTAGTTAAAACCTCCGTTTATGCCATTGGCGAAAAAAGCTTGAAGATGATACAGCTTTTAGTTGATAAGGAGACCGGGAACGAAAAAGCTGTTTGTGAATCGGTCATGGTGGCATTTAACAAAAAACTGTTACAATCCATAGAATTTCCCAAAAAGTGGAGAAAGAATATCACCGGTTTTGAAGTCAATGTTTTGTCAGAATAAAAAAGGGTAGCATTCAGCCACCCTTTATCTCGTTAGAACTTAATTCCCATAAACAGGACATCGTCTATCTGTTCGCCATCGCCTTTCCAGTTGTAGAAAGTCTCTTCAACAGCTTTAAACTGTTCTTTTGCTTCAAGGTTGTGTATGTCTGATAGCATCCTCTTGACGCCGGCAGTCATGAATTTCTTACCATTAGGCCCGCCAAACTGATCAGAGAATCCGTCAGTGAACAGGTAGATACTGTCACCTTTGTTGCAGTTGTACTCAATGTTCACGAAAGGAGTGTTGTTTCCTGCTGTAATTGTATCACCAATGCTTCGTCTGTTACCCTTATAGATAGACAATTCATTATTGATGTACAGGTATACAGGCCGCTTGGCAGATGCCAGTCTTACCCTGTTCGTGGGCATATGTATCTCGACCACCGAGATGTCCATTCCATTATTAGATTTAGTATCATTGTTTGATTGAAGCAATATCTTTATCTCCATGTCGAGACGTTCCAGCATATCGGCCGGAGATTTGATCTCGGGTGATTTGAAAATATCGTTCAGCATAGTTGTGCCTATCATTGACATGAATGCTCCCGGAACGCCATGGCCTGTACAGTCGGCACAACAAACAACCAGATTGTCGCCTGCCCGGTTGAACCAGTAGAAGTCACCGCTGACAATGTCACGGGGCCTGAAAAAGATGAAGGATTGCGGCATCAGGTCCGACAGGATGCTTCGTGCCGGCAGAATGGATGACTGTATCTTCTTGGCATAATTTATACTGTCGGTGATGTCCCTGTTCTTTCTTTGTATCTCAAGGTTCTGTTCACGCAGTTTCACGGTCTGCAGTGCAACCTCTTTTTCCAAGAGTTCTTTCTGGTGGCGCAGATGTCTTTCACGGTATTTAATAAGGATAATTATCCCTGCAATAACGCCAGTCACAGCAAGAAGTATGAACCACCATTTTCTCCAGAAAGGCAGTTCTATGGAGAATGAGACAGATATGGGATTGATCGTCTGAATACCGTCCGAATTGAATGCTCTTACCTTGAACTGATAATCGCCGGCAGATATCCTGTCAAATTCCTTAAAATTAGTATTTCCCAGGCTTCGCCATTTGTCGTTATCCTCACTGATGCTCTTGTCGTCAAGAAGGTATTCATAGGTTATGCCATCCGGGTCTTTAAAGCTGATGCCCGAGAAAGTGAACTTTAAGTTATAGTTAGGCCTTCCGTAAGGATATTTCAGATTTATATTTCCGATTACGTCGTACTCTTTGTCATCGATCATAATTGATATGAAGTTCAGGAGAGGGGGAATGCTGTTCTTGACATCCCTGTCGGGAAAATAATTAATAACACCCTTTTCGGAAGCAAACCAGAGTGTCTGCTCTTCGTCTTCTCCAACATCGTAAAATTCATCATCCATGTTGAAGTTCTGCCCGTAAATCTTAAGATCCATGGTATTTACGTCGATGGATGTAAGGCCGGGATGATGGCAAATCCATATCTTATTTTTGTAGTCACAGGCAATATGGTAACCGAAATTCTTTTTGAGGCCGTTACGTGTTGTTAGCTGGACAATACTGTCCTGATCGGGTATGTATTTAAACACGCCGTCGGTAGTGGAGGTCATCCAGAAGTTACCGTCCTTGTCCTGGGTCATGTCGCTGATGTTGATCTGCTTTTTGTTGTCGATCTTAAACCTTTCCAGTCCTAAGGTCGGGTCTATTTTTGTGATACCCGAGTTCTTTGTGCCAACCCAGATATTTCCTTCTGTGTCTTTGTACACGAAATTAATGGTGTTGTGCAAAAGCCCGTCCTGTGTCGAAAGGGTCTTTACGGTATGCTTTTCTGTGTCGAGTATGAAAAAGCTGTCCATGGTTCCCAGGTAGATGATACTACCGTCACCAAGCATATCGTTTATCTGTTTCTTCTTTATGGAAGAGGTGTAGTAATACGGTTTGAAACGCAGTTGCCCGGGTTCTTTGTAATACAGGCCGTTATTGGCTGTTGCCGCCCACAGGACTCCGTTGTTCTGTTTGAAGTATTTTCTTACTATATCCTTTGGAAGGCCGAACTCTTCATCATAATATTCATGATTGTTGAAGCAGTATGGCGTTGACTTGAGCAGCCCGTTCTTAAGGCCGATCCATAGCGTTTGACCGTCCCGGTAGGCAGAATAGGCTTTGTTGTCGGTAAATCCTATGTCATCAAGGTTGTAGAAAATGAAATAGTCCTGCGTGAGCGAAAAAACGCCTTCAGTGAAAGATCCGAACCAGTAATTCCCCTCCCTGTCGCATAGTATCCTTTTAATATCATTCTCTTTAAGGCCGTTTGATGTGTTGAAATTGAAACTCTCAATGTATTTGTTTCTTTTGCTGTCGTACAATAGTTTTATAACACCATCGCCAAAAGTGGAAAGCAGCAGGTTGCCGTTCTTCTCTTCGTAAATATCGGTTATGGTAATATTCTCGATGTTGAAGCTCATGCAAAGATCGTTGTTGATAACATGATTTGCAGTGTCGCCAAAGTACGAATAGTGATAAAATCCTTCATCATCGGTAGCTATCCAGAATTTATTGCTATTGCCCCGTTTTTTTATGATCCTGTTAACCTTGGTTCGCGGGATATCCTTGATCTGTTTTACTGTGGTTATCTTATCATTTTTATCCAGGATAACGAGGTAAAGGCCGTTCAGTGTTCCTAACAAAAACTCTTTCGATGAGATAGCCGCCATAGAGTAAAATCTGAGTCGTCCTTTTTTCCTCCAGTTATATTTTATCTGATGCGGTTGGTTGTTCTCGTCAAGTTTGAACAATCCGGATTTCTGATTGATGAACCATATATTTCCCTTATTGTCTTCACAGATATCTCTTACGGGACGTTCGGCCAGGTTGGCTTTGATCTTATAAAATTTATGGTTTTTCTTGTAAGAGATGTTACCATTATTGTGGCCTATCCATAAAGTTCCGCGGCTGTCAACAAAGAGACTTTGCACAAAATTCTCAGCCAGGGAATCGTTTTCGGTGAAAGTGACAAATTCACGGCCGTCAAACCGGACCAGGCCTTCACTTGTTCCTATCCAGATAAAACCATTAGCTCCCTGGGTTATGGCATAAGTGAAATTATCGGGAAGGCCTGATGAGGTGTTGTAGGTCTTGAACTCAAATGTCTGTCCCGTCACCTTTGGAGTAATAGGGAGAAACATTAAAAGAAGAACTATGATTGTGAGCATGTGTTTCATTGTCTTTATTTAGCTGTTAGCTTAAAATCTGTGGTGATAAACAAGAATGCCGGTCACACGATACCTCCGTTAAGAAGGTAGTATCCAATAGTTAGAATCCTTCTACACTGATACTGCTTTTATATTTGTATTCTCCGATAGGTATACTGAAGAAAGGAAGTTTTTCTCCGTACTGGTTTTCAAGGTAGATAACAACATTGTTGTTCCGTATATTACCTTTCTGGCTTTTTATCAACTGAAGGTCAAGAGAGTTTGTCTTTTCTTCATCGTAGATCTTATGTGTACTTGACACCCATTCACTGTCGCCGCCTATTTTCATGGTCTCATCTCCGGGGCGTGCAAGGGATACTATACGTATACTACCGTCATTATCCCAGTCGAAATTCGTCTGTTTTATTGAAACTACGTTTTCGTCAATGTGTGGATAGATATGGGCTACTTCATGAATATCGTCATGCAGGCGGAATTTGTAACGATAGTAGAATGCCGAAGCTCCTTCAACATCATGGTTTCTGTCGGGATGGTTACTCAGGTATAGATTATACAGGTTTCCGTCATCGCCGGAAATGCCTTCAATGATTATTTTAAAAACGTATCCTCCGAACTCGTCACGCAGTTCCCCTTCCGAAGGATTGAACGGCCCGAATGTGTACCACTTACCATCGTATTTTGGACTAAGGCCAAACTCTTTGGACGCAAGCAGTGTCCCACTGTCGTAGTTGTCGTCAAGCACCATGTCCTGGGCATCTTTGTCCGACCATGCACCTTCGCCGCCGAATATGCTGTAACTCATTACGGTATTCCATTCTCCCTTTTGCTCATCAATGCTGCCGCCTGTATCAGGATCGAAAACGCGGATGTAAACCGGTTCGGAATAGCTTTCAGGGATCTTAAAGAAAATTATCTGACAAAAATTATCATCACCCCAGGTGATGTCACCGTCGCTGCCAAAAGTTACCAGATGAGGGATGTTTTCGTCCAGTCCCGGAACAGGTTGTGCAAAGTTTATTGCTGACATTGTGAACAGAATCACCAATATCATAGTTATCGTCCTATGCATGATATATATTTATTCAGTTACTACAATCTTTTTGGAGTTCGCCATGCGTTCATTCGGATCTGTCTTCGAAATTGTTCCGCATGATATGGTGTAAACTCCCGGTTTACGGAATGTATACGTAACTTTTTCCCCTTTTGTTTTAAAACCTTCGCCAAAATTCCAATAAAAAGTTCCGGGCTGGAAATCACCAAAGAAGGAAAGTCTTGTGTCAAAGGTTATTGCGGTGTTTATCCTGACTGTATCAGGGGATGAAATATAGATCTGTTTTTTCCTTTTTATGTCAAGATCATAGCTTGTTTTATAGTTTTCAGTGATCTCACCTTTTTTGTCGGAAATAGTGAGGACAATATGGTATTTACCCGGACCGGGGAAACAGTGATGAACTCTCTTGCCTTTCAGGAAAGTTCCATCACCCATGTCCCACGTAAAATCGAAACGGGCAGTGTCTTTTTCCATCATTTTCTTTTCAAAAATGGTACCGCAGTATTTCAATTCTTTTTGCGGAATTATCTTGTCAAAGGTAGGATATTGCGGATATGCCCTGAAAATAGCTGTTTTACCTGCACGGTCGGATGCGAAAAAACTGAAATCTTCAGGTAAGGCAATGTAGTACGAGAAGTCGTCACCTGCAGAGTTGTATGGTTCGCCAATGTTAACAGGATCGGTCCAACCATCTTTGGTCTGAAAGCTGTAAAAAATATCCAGTCCGCCTGAGCCTCCCTGACCGTCGGAAGCAAAATAGAGCTTTCCTGATTTATCATAAAATGGGGTTACCTCATTCCCGGGGGTGTTTATCTTGTTTCCAAGATTTACGGGGGCACTCCATGTGCCGGTTACATTCTCCGAATAGAAAATGTCTGTTTTACCGAAACCGGTATTCATATCAGATACAAAGAAAAGATATTTGCCATCAGGCGATAAGGCTGGTTGACCGGTGTTGTAATTCCTGCGTGAATTGAACGGCAGGGATTTGGGACGCGACCATTTGCCGGCTGCGTTCTTTTTTGATACATAGATCCCGATTCCGTTACCGTTCAGGCTTTTTTTGCTTTGCTTGTATGTGTTGTAATGGTTCCGGGTAAGATAAACCGTATTGCCGTTATCGGCAAACCACATTTGTCCGTTGTTGAAAATGCTGTTAAGGACGTTGTCCAAAGGTTTTGGTTTTGTCCAGGAACTGTCCGGTTCCAGTTTCGATATGAAGATATGATACAGGTTGTTGTTTTGCTGGTCAGCATAATTCTTTACAACAGTAACCCTTTTGTTTGTCACAAAATACAAAGAAGAGTCCATGTAGCACGGAAACAGGTTTTCCGAGTAGGGGGAATTAATGGGCAAAGGGGTTATCTTTACCTCCTGGGCAAACAGGGTTACTGTCAGCAACATAAAACTTAACAATATGGCGGATATAACTTTTAACATGCCTGTTGTGTTTAGAAAAACTTAGGATTGGGGGTTTGTATCTTGAAATTAAAGTCATATTGTATCGAGACTTCATGAGTCCCGCTGTTGTATGATCCGATATTGCTTAATGTGTAATTGTAGCTGTATGCAAATCTGAGCTGCGGAGTTATCTGATACCCTACAAGTCCTACAATGTCACTGGTCGTGCGGTAAGAAACGCCTACCCACAAAAGTTTGTTATAGATTACAGTAGCATTAAGGTCAACATAGATATTTGACACCATTCCGTCGTATTGCGCCATGAACGAGGGCTGGATTATCCACTTTTCATCTGCCCGGAAAGCATATCCCGCAGTAGCAATGTAATTGATCTTTCCCATATCAAAGCTCAGACTGTCGGCGTATTCACTCTGAACAAAAAATGAAGGAATGGATATGCCGGCGAAGAACTTATCGGAGTACATGCTTATACCGAATCCGATTATGGGATTAAAGCTGGTTTCGTTGTAGTTGAAGGATTCATCATTTTCTTCAATCACGAAAACGTTACTCCATTTGGCAGAAATGAAGTTCCCTCCGCCCGACAGGGCAAAGCCAAGCCAGTTGTGGTCGTTTGTTTTTATCCGGTATGTATATGAAAGTGAGAAACCGGTATGTTGTGATACGGCATACTGCTGATTGAACAGAGACAGGCCAAGCGCTATCTTTTCATTTTTCAGCGGTGTATTTGCTGAGAAAAACTGTCCTGAGGGTGAGCCGTTGATGCCGGCCCATTTCTTTCGGAACGATCCGTAAAGCGACAAGGCATCATGCGCCCCGGCAAACGCTTTGTTTATGGTATACCGGTTATGCATGTACTGGCTCATGCTGACCTCCAGTTGAGCTGTAGTCAGTGCCACTGCTAAGAACAGAAGTATGTTAAGAGCAATAAATTTCTTCATTTACCGGTTGTTCTTTGTACGTTTTATAATCAGATACTCTTTAACAGGGTCGATATTCTTTCCTGTGAAGATATAGTAATAGGTTCCGTCATCAAGGGGCGATCCGTCCATGCCCGTTCCATCCCAATCATTCTTGTAATCTTTTGCCTCAAAGACAACTTTCCCATTCCTGTCAAATACCTTTAATTCATTATCCTGGATCTGTGGTGCTCCCATGATCTTAAGGAAGTCATTTCGTCCGTCTCCATTGGGAGAAAAACCGTTAGGGCTTGTAAGTCCTTTAACCTCAATTGTTAATTCATCCGATTTTGCATCACAAACACCGTTAACTACTGTCCAGGTCAGTGTCTGTTTTCCCATCTTCAGGTTATCCACTATCGTGTTAGGATCGTTTGGATCCTCAAATGTGATCTCCGGAATATCTGCCGACCATGTGCCAACTCCTGGTGATGCAGGCTCTGCATCAAGTTCGGTGGAGTATTCAAGATATATCTTTTTATCCTGGCCTGCATTGGGATCATCAGGTGTCTTGTCGAACCTGATAGTGGTAATAGAGATATCCTTACAGTTAGGATTTTGGGTGTTTTCCTCTATCCAGGTCAGTTGTTGCTCTCCGTATCCGGCGGCTGTGAATAAAGCCTGCGGGCTTGTAGGATCATCGAATGTTCCGGTTCCCTGCCAGAAACCTTTGGAGTTAATGATACTCGGCACTGCACTCAGTTGTATCTGGTTACTGCAAACAGGATCGTAACCTCCTGCAAATGCATGCGGCATTTCGTCTACAGTTATTTTGTACTTGCCGTTTATTTTTGTCACACAACCATAAGTGCCCGTTATGGAATCAAGGTATACCGTAGTGGTTTTCTTTGGGTTAAGTTCTCTGGTCTCCTCAGGTGAGTTTAGTGTTATGTCCGTACTTGTTTCGTCAAAGGTGTAAGAGAGTGTCCATGGGGCATTCCCAGTGGCATTCAACTGCAGAACAGCTATACTGCCACTACAGATGGCAGTGTCCTTACTGTAGGTCAGTCCCGGTGTTTCGGCAAAATTAACCACAACCTGGTTTGAATCTTTACATCCCAGTACCGGTTCTGTCTCTGTCCACGTAAGAGTATAAAAACCATGTGTTACTACCGTTGCGGTGGTTTTGGGATCAGTAGCATTGCCGAATGTCACATTGTCGCCTGACCACAATCCGGTATTGCCGGCATTCTCCAGCGATGCTTCAAGTTTTGTTGACAGTGATCCGCAGACAGTATCGCTGATTCCCGGATATGCTGCAGGCTTAAGGTCTGTAACAACGGCCTCTCCTGTAATATCTTCAGCCGGGGCAAAACACTCCTTGCCGTTACGAATATCACTTAGCACTATCATTTTAAATGTCTGATTGTCCTCTGCCTGAATATTTACCGTAGTGTCCGAAGTAACATTCCTGAATTCATGCGGAGAAAGTACTCCGTCAGATATTGTGAATGAGTATGGTAAAGAGTCTGTTTGAAGATCAATGGAGATCGCTATCGCATTAGGGTTGCCGTCTGTGGAACAGATAGTCTCGGAACCGGATATCGATGCTTTGGGCGAACCCAGCAGTTCTACATCTACTGATGCAGAGTCTTTGCATACTCCGCTTTCTTCCACGAACCATAAAGTATAGCTGCCTTCTGTGGCTGCCTTGAATGTTGTTTTTGGGTCATTCCTGTCAGTGAATGAACCGTAAGGTGATTCGGCCCAGTAAGACGGAGCGGTATCAAACTCAGGTGTTGCATCAAGATCGGTTGTGTAGCCGCATAAGCCTGATATATCATTCCCTGCAGATGGAGAAGGTTTGTGGTCCACGATACAGGTCATGTCTTCTCCTGTTACTGCAACGCCTTTCCCCGGTTCCCAGGTTGATACGGTATTGTCATAAACCTCTATTATCTCCACAACCACACTGTCTGTTCGTTTCCCTCCTCCGCCTACCGGAAATGTTTCGGTGTAAGAATCGTTGAAGATAGGAGTTGTATACCTGTCTTTAATTTCAGGTGTTGTTGTCGTGCCGTAGGTTGTCGTTTTGTATCTGAACCCAAATGGCTGATTGCCGGTGAAGTGAACCTTGAACGTCATGTTCCCTGATTCACAAATTGCAGTATCGGCAGTAGTAATCTCTGCCCAGGGAGTTTGAGCTGCAATCTCCGGATATAATATGAATAAAAGGAGTATAGCTATCAAAGCTGATCTCTGTATGCATCCATTTTTCATAAAAAAGAATTTGACTTAAAATTCAATGTTAAGTGTCTTGTTTTGCAAACACAGTTTAAAAAACCTTAAGAAACACCTGGATAAAACCTTATGTTTTTGATGTTTGCTAGAACATTCTACGCAAAAATCCGGAAAAGGTTTAATTCAAAGTTCCCACAAATATTGAGATGGCCATGCCGTCATGTTAAAAATAGATGTGGTTTGTTGTAAATTACATCGATAAAAGGACGAGTTAAATTAAACAAAAATAAACAAATTGCAACTGATTTGTAAGATTTTTTTATTTCAGGACTTGCCCGAATACAGTGTACGATAGGGATTAACGCGTAGATCAAATGCACTTGCCATCAGCTTCACTTGCTTAATGAACGGTCAAGATTAAAATTCGTATATAGATTTCTCTTTAGGCCGTTCTTTCCTGTACTTTTTGTACCTGTAATTTTTTACATTCTCATAAAACCGCGTGGCGAAGTTTTCTTCCGGAGCGGGAGCCGGGGCCATTAGGATGTTACCCTCCGGGTCAATGAGAATATATGTGGGCAATGCTTTTATGTCGTAATCAAAAATCACATTTGCCTGATCGCCGAAATAGAGGAAATCCCACTTGTATTTGTGCGATTCAACAAACTGTTCAAGTTTATCCGTATTCCTGTCTGTGGCAATTGACACAATGGTCAGGTCACGGCGCATTTTGTTGTAGAAAGTGTTGAGTACCTGAAAGTCCTTCTTGCAGGTATAATTCTCGGTATTGCAAAAATTCAGGTAAACGAATTTCCCTTTGTATGAATCGAGTGACCTTTCCTTTCCGTTTATGTTGTAAAGTGTAAATTCGGGAGCAGGTGTCCCGGCCCTCAGGTGATTCACCTTGTCGTGAAGTTCCCTGGCAATAGCCCTTATTTTTTTCGAGCTTCCCTGTTTTATGGCACTGCCCAGAAGATCGCTTATCTTATCCTTATCGTAATGTCCCGAGTAGAAGGAGTCGTACAAAGCTTTTAGCAAAACTGCCTCTCTGAACTCTTTTTGCGCGTAAAGAGTGTCTTTACCTAATATCAGGGACAACCGGCTGAACGTTGTGCTGTCGGAAAATGCCGTTTTAAGTTCTTCTCCTTTTTTTGATGTGAAGTATTCAGAGAAGAAATCACGGAACAACAGGTCGAAAGTTTGCCAGTATGCAGGGTTGTTAAAGCTTACCGGAGCTTTTGGGTAAAAACGGTATATCACTTTGTTCGTCTGTCTTTTCATGCTCAGGCTGTACAGTTTGGCATACCTGAAACGCTTATATGAGTTGAAGAATTTGTTTTTGTTATCCGGGAAGAGAGAGTCAAGATGTGCTACAATGTGGTCGGTCAGTTTCACATCACTTTTGTTAAAAAGCCGGAAGGCATTTTTGTTGAACATAAAATCATACTCTTCGTCAAATCGTATGATGTCTTTGTTCAGTTGAATCGCATTGTCATTTTCAATTCCGATAACTATATTTTCAGGCCTGAAATAAGGATTAAAACGGTCGGCATCTTTTTTGGGAGTGAATGGCGGTAAAATAATATTATATGTTTTTCCGGGTTCAAGGTAGATGTGCCCCCTCAATATGCCAAGGTCCATGAAAGCATAGGTGATATCGTCGATGTGCGCTGAAAGACGGAAGTTGCCTTGTTCGTCCACACGAAAATTCCCTATCTCTTCCGATCTGTACGATATGAAATTGGTATAATGCTTTATGGTCAGGTTAAATCCTGCATATTCTTTTGCATTCCCTGTAATTACAATGTTATCGGTTTGGGATAAAGCCTCGTTCCGGGAGAAGAATACTGCTAATGAAAACAACAAAAGCAGCCTGGCGTTTTTGCAAACTCTACGATAAAAGATTTTACGGGACAGGCTTGACATAGCTGTTAAAAATTAAATTTTCTTATACCATCTTTTATTTTTTCAGGTAAAAATTTACCTGCATCACCGCCATGTTTCAGTATGTCTCGAACTATGGAGCTGTTCACCGGAGTATGTTCGGGCTGTGTAAGAAGGAAAACGGAGTCGATGCCCGTCATGGCTTTGTTAACTTGGGCAATGGCCCTTTCGTACTCGAAGTCGGCAGCGGTACGCAGTCCTCTCAGGATATATCCCGCTCTGACTTCAGCAGCAAATTCAACAGTAAGGCCTTCGTATTTTTTCACCGATATTTCCGGCCTGTCCCAGAATACATCCTTAATCCACTCTACCCGCTTATCTATTGGGAAAAACTCTTTTTTGTTTGAATTGAAACCAACAGCGATGATGATCTTGTCGAACATGTCAAGGCCCCGCAAAACGATGTTCTCATGACCTACAGTGAAAGGATCGAAAGATCCCGGGAAAATAGCAACTCTTTCCTGCATAACTTAGAATCTAATTGATACAGATGTAAAATTGGAAAAATATTTTGAGAAAGTATCCTTTGTTGGCATTAAATTTTTTCATAGGACACGGATGGGGGCAATCTGAGGGTGTGCGTGTCTTAGTTCGTGTCGGTTGAGTAATGTCGCTCCTACGGAGCTTACTTTATCTGTTGGTGTGTTTTTAATCGGGTAGGAAGCGGCTCGCGCCGCTGTCCCCCCACACCACCCGGCATACGTCCATCGTACCAAGGCGGTTTCAAGTAACTATTACCGTACAATCTGTTGGTGCAGCGATAAAAGCCCAAAAC
>JALVJU010000365.1 GCA_027034005.1 Marinilabiliaceae bacterium | reverse complement strand
GGATCGAAACAGCCGTAGTAGGTGTAATTTCCTTTCTTCACAGGTACAGGCAATTCCCCCGGCTTACACAACCTAAGCCAGCTTCCGTCAGCCATGCGCGGCCGCATGAAACCCGTTTCGGGATCATAAATATTTTTATAGTTCAAGGCACGTTTACTGAAATACTTGTAGTCATCCTCTTTACCTAATTGTTTTGCAAGCTGTGCCAGGCACCAGTCGTCGTAAGCCATTTCAAGTGTTGCAGCTACCGATTCCGACTCTTCATCAACAGGTATGTAACCATGATCCTCAAAGAACTTCAATCCCGGACGGTTATTGGCCGGATCGAACCCTTCAGGTGCGTTACTTGTCGCCTTTCTACGCATCATATCGTACAGGTAGTTGATATCATAATCCCGGATTCCTTTCACATAGGCATCCACAACTATCGGCACAAGATGGTCACCCACCATACTTGGCCTGAAAATATTGTTGAAATGCTGGGCCGGCAACCATCCGTGGTTTCTTGTCTTATCGATGATCGACTTGATCATTTCATTTGACTTCTTCGTTTCGATGATGGTCATCAGAGGATGCTCAGAACGATATGTATCCCAGGCCGAAAATGTAGGAAAGAAATCATAACCTTCTGCAACATGTACCTTTCCGTCCATTCCGTAATACTTACCATCAACATCGTTGCCTATCTGCTGCGACAGTAAAGTATGGTACAGAGCCGTGTAAAAGACACGTTTCTGCTCTTTTGTTCCCCCCGCGACATCGATCTTGTCAAGATGATTGTTCCATGTCTTTTCTGCTTCAGCACGAACCTTGTCGAAACACCATCCCGGCATTTCTGCTGCAAGGTTCTTTCTGGCTCCTTCGATGCTGACTGTAGAAATGGCAACTTTAACCAGTACGGCCTCACCGGCACTTGTGGAATAATCCACAAAAGCACCGATCTCAACTCCTTTTTCCCCGCTCTTGTAAGGGTTCATAAAACCGCCTCCCGTCTCAGGTTTAGGATAAACCTTGTTCCATGTTCCGTAAGATGAGAAAGGCCTGTTAAAGACTGCCACAAAGTAAAGGGTTCCCTGTGGAGAGTTTTTGTAACCCTGCACAGTAGTATCATTCACTATCTTGATGCACGAAGGCTTGTCCGACTTATTGCCAAGATTATGCCCCATGTCGATTATGATGTGGGCAACTTTCGTTTCAGGAAAAGTGTACCTGTGCAGTCCTACACGCTTAGTAACCGTAAGTTCCGCCTTAACATTGTAATCCTTCAGTAAAACACAGTAGTAACCCGGGCTTGCAATTTCATGATCATGATCAAAACGAGAACGGTAACCCTCATCAGGGTACTCCGGCGTTCCGGGATCGATCTGTGTCTTGTTGTTCACGGTGGGCATCAGAAGTACATCACCGAGAGCGGTCATGCCTACCCCGCTGAGATGACGGTGCGAGAATCCTATGATGGAGTTGTCACTCCATTTGTATCCCCCTGCATGCGACCACCCCTGGTCGTAAGTATCAGGGCTAAGCTGTACCATGGCAAACGGCAAAGTAGCCCCGGGAAAAGTATTACCAAAATAGTTTGTGCCGATAAACGGATCAACATAGCCTGTGGGCTTTACCGACTCCTCTTTCTGTTCACAGCTGAACAGCGAAACGGAAAGCAACAAAAGGAATAAGATGTGTTTCATATTTTTAAATTTTAGCGCCCCCCTCTTATCCCCCCTTTTGGGGGGAAGAAAATTAGAAGGGTCAAATTATTTTAAATTGTTTTTCCTCACCCCCTTGAAACAACTTACGTTAAGTCTTGAATTCCCAAACCCTCCCCCTCTCCTCGTGGAGAGGGGGAAAGAGGGGGTGAGGAACACCCATTACTTATAATCATGCATTGCCACACACAGCGCCGCATAATCGCCGATCGCCTCACCAAGCGATGCCGGTACGATCTCACATACCTCAGCTGCTCCTGGAACTGCTTCCCCGGCTATCACCTTACGTGCAGGGTCGAAAAGCATATCGCCAAGGCGCACACCCATGCTACCCACGATTATCAGCTCAGGGTTGATGATGTCGATAAGAACCGACAATCCCTTACCAAGGTATGTACCGCTCTTCTCCACAACTTTCAGTGCAAGCTCATCACCGCTCTTTGCCCACTCAACCACATCGCGGCCCGTGACATCACCGGGGGTCTTGTATTTCTCAAGCATAGCCTCTTTCCCTATCTCTTCCGACAGGCAAAGAAGTTCGAATGCCATCATCTGTGCCAGCCCGGTGCCACTGCAAAATCCCTCGAAAGAACCTCTTTTGTGATACCCGATAGGGCCGTCATCGTCAAGACGGATATGGCCAACCTCACCGCCGTAGTCATTCGTACCGCTCAAAAGCTTTCCGTTTACGATGATACCTGCTCCCAGGCCTGTCCCGAAAGTCAGGAATATAACATTGTCATGGCCTTTGCCTGCACCGAATTTCCACTCGGCCAAAGCTCCGGCATTGGCATCATTCTCAAGATATGCAGGCACGCCAAACTCCCCGGTAAAGATATCCGTGATAGGCACATTGTCCCATCCCGGAAGGTTGGGAGGCGAAAGTATCAGCCCCTTTTTACTATCGAGCGGGCCGCCGCAGCTTATCCCCACCGACTTTACCGGCTGCTTCTCTATCAGTTGCCTTGCCAGTTCCTTAATGCCGTCCACGGTCTTCTGCCAGCCGCCTTTTCCTGTGTATGTGGCAAATTGAGTGCGTTCAAGCACTTCACCGTTCTCTGTTATCAGAAGGACTGCTGTTTTTGTTCCTCCTATGTCAATACCTATATAGTGATCCATATCTTAAAAATTATTTTTGCATAAATACCAAAAATCAGGTGAAAGAACTAACAGTAAATTTACTCTTTTTTATGGAATAATACCGAAGCAGGCACTTCCTGCTTTTTAACGCCCGGACCTTCCCATTCAAGTATAAGGTTTTTGGCAAGCCCCTGCTGGAAGTAATCGACCTTTATGGGATGAATGCCCTTTTGCAGCCAGATCTTTGAATCGAGAACCTGCGAGCGATGGCCGCCATCGTTGTCGATTATCTCTTTCCCGTTGATGTACAAGATCGCTCCGTCGTTCGCTTCAAGGTAGAATGTGTAAACTCCCGTAGCCGGGACTTTTATGTATCCGTACAAATTGTACCCGAACGGACGGTCATCTTTTATCTTATCAACATTGAAATTCTTAAGCACCCCTTTATCAACTACCGGAGCGCCTGCCTGGTCACGGGCACACATCACCTTGGGCCCTTCACGGTAAAGGTAGATCACACCGGGACGAAGTGTTCCCGGATTTTTCACTGCCATAAGTTTTGCTATCTGTCTGAAATGCACAGTCCGCTGATAGCTCGGATATTTCCCGTCAACAAAAGTACGGCATTTAAGAACCGTTGGTTTTGTAATGGTGATAGTTCCGGTGTAAGGGATTGAACTTTGTGTCACATCACTGCCATCAAGGGTGTAGTAAACTTTGCCGCCCTTCTCAACTGTACCCAGTGTGACCGGCATCCTGTCTAGGAAGAGGATATCTTCAAAGGCAGGTACAGGCATCGAAGCATACTCAAATTCATTTCCGGGCGTATGCGGCTGATCTTTATCGGCACTCCCCCAGCTTTTCTGCGGCTGGCTTCCCATAACAAATTCTATTTTACCCCCTTTTATGATATCACCGTACTTAAGGAAACTCTTTGTGTAATCGTTTCCGTTAAGTTTTGCCGATTGAATGTAAACATTATCCTTGCCGTTGTTCTTTGCCCTTATCACAAACTTCTTCCCGTTTTCAAGGTTGATGGTAACCTTGTCGAAGAGCGGACTGCCGATAACAAAGTAATCAAGTCCCGGAGTTACCTGATAGATGCCCATGGTGCTCAGCACGTACCATGCCGACATCTGCCCGCAGTCCTCGTTACCATCGATGCCGCCCTG
>JALVJU010000364.1 GCA_027034005.1 Marinilabiliaceae bacterium | reverse complement strand
CCGTCAACCCTGATCAATGCATCGCCATACCCGCTGATCCTGATCAGGTACCTGGCATTAGGGTCAAGATTTTTGTATTCCAGCACTGGCTCATACTGGAAAACCTGTGAAGACAGCCGCCGCCTGCTCATTCCATTGTCCCACCATGCAAAATCAGTGGCATCATCCACGGTTGATCTCACATGGGGGCTGTTGGCAATGTTCGACACGTCGTCGTAATAGCTGCCCGGCCCGGGATTTTCCCATGTCCTGATAATCTCCAGCCGTTTTCTTTTGGCCTCATCGGTCGACATTGTGTCTATCTTTTTGAACTCATCCTCATACCACCAGCGGTTATTTAACGGATAATCAACAAAATCAAGTATTGCTCCCCGTTCAGCGCTTCTTGCATGGTATTTTTCCACACTCGTTTGTAGTCCGATAGAATGGAAAAGAACATCGCAGTAGTCAGTGATCTGCTTTCTAAGATCCGGAGACACCGGATCTCTTTCTGTTTCTGTGATCGTTGAAAGAGCCATCTCCATAGCTTTATCAACTCCAAGCGTATCCATACCTGCAAGTATCTCATTTGCCTTTATCTCAAGATCCTTTTCCGCTATCAGGCGGCGCCTTTCGTAAGCATCGTAAACAGCCCTTAGCTGCAACATCTGCCAGCGCCAGTTACCGGCAAGTTCAGGATATTGCTTTTCCAGGTCTTTCCAGAACTTCAGGGTAGCTTCAACACTACCGTTATCTTTTAGTGGCCCTACCCAGTTCCTTTCAAGGGCAAAAATACCTACAGCAGCGTCTTTAGCTACACGCGGCCCAAAAAAGTATCTGCAATAATCATCCATTATCTCAATGATATCTTCTTGCTGGTCCCACCCGAGCGAGCTCCAGATCACCTTGTTCACATCATCGTGGCATCCGTCGGAATAAGTAACAAATCCATCGGAGAAGGGTGCATAATCATGGAACACATGTGAATAAAACACCGGCATCGGGTTGATACCTTCCCTTCCTATTGTCAGGGCAAACGCCTGATCAAAGTTATGCGGCGGGAACTGACACCGAACATTGTGTGTTATATCAGGATATAATCTGTGCTTATACTTTTTTGGATGACGATAGCGTGTTTCTGCCTCGTTAGGGCTGCTTGGCCCTGAAACGACACCGCGCAGCCATGTGGGCATGTTGTCGTCAATGTATTTATAAAAACAATCAACCTGTTCCTCGCTGAAACCCTGCAACGAAAGCCAGATGCCAGCATCAGGATGGTATTTTACAAGCTCTTTATGAAGGTCACGTATAAAAGGAAGCACTTCGCGGGGATGGTTGTCTCCCGGGTCTCCTCCGGGGATAAAGATATCGCTCAGATAGGGAATGCTTTTTAGCATAGCAACATGCTTTTTAAGCTCTTTTGCATACTCATCGGATTTGGTAAGATCTGCCTTGATGGGCGTCCATATCCAGTAATACATACCGTAATTCCTGCAAATATTACTGATAGCCTTGTTCATCTCCTCCCTGCTGATCTTAAAATGAACACTTTTATCTTCCTCTATCGGAGGTATGTTCTCAATGGCATTGTTTCCGAACATTGCAAGATCACGTATATACTGTTCGTACTGCTTAATATCCCATGCATCATACGAATTGGCAGTATTGCGGTAACCGATTTGATGCCCCCTGATGGGATATGCCGGAGATGATGCTACATCGAATGGTTCATCAAAGGTTATGTCCCCGTTCATCATCTTTGCCTTCCTCAGCAACTCTCCTATACCAAAAAGGACACCTCTTTCATCGGCACCAATTACCCAAAAAGCATTTATGTTCCTCTCGTAAACCACTCTAAACCCCTCAGGTTTGTTAGCTGTTGAAGATGCATCTTTTATGGCAGGCACAACATTCCCTGCAACCTTTGAAGTACTGTTCATGCAAAGAATGACACTCAGCACATCTCCTTTGGGCTTACCGGCAAGTTCCGGCCTGATGGATGTTCTTTTCTCTATCTCCTCCTGCAATACTTTCACATAAGTATCTTTCATGGGAGGCTTAAGATCTTTCGACACAATTATCTGAATAGCATGGATTTTCAGAGAATTTTTCTGTGCCTTTATTAAAAAAGTTGTAGAAAGTAAAAGTACGACGAGGATGATGCTAAATCTTTTTATAGCCATAATTAAATACTTGATAGTATGAATTATGACAAATATAAAGTTTTGTTCTCAAACTAAGGGATGATCAAACCAACAACCTCAGGCATAAAAACGAAAAAAGCCGTAACAGAATATGCTACGGCATGAAAAAAACAAGACTTAATTTATTTATTAAATATGTTTGCAGTGACCTTAACTGAAACCATAACTTCATAAGTTACAGAAACGGCAGGCTGATCAAGTGTTCCTTCAACACCCACACGCAAAGAGTGCTTTGCATCAAGAGCATCTGTTACCTTACTCCATTCAGCACCGGAAATTGTCATAACAATAGTACCATGCGACAACTGCTTGTTCTGGACATTCTCTGTAAAAAGAACATCTCCCGTTGAATCATCTTTTATCTCAAATTTACCCTCCTTCAAAACAGCATCATGATCAATATTTTTAATTTTTACCTGAATCTTTTTAATTTCCCACGTACGTATTTTTTTCCAATACTTATTTACCTGGCTGTCTGATGTGGGATCTATCACAGCACTTCCCTCGAAAGCATATCCCTGCTCTGCTGCACTTTTCAGACCGGCTGAAACCGGGGTTCCCTCCGACATAGTAGATACATCTGCTTTCATATCTGTATCAAAATCAATATCTGTAAGGTCTTTGATCTTTTCACAAGACGGGAACATCAACATTGCACCAATTACAAGGCTGCTTAACATCACTAATTTCTTCATAATTTAATTCGCTTTTTGATTTTAATTAACTTTTATTCAATATTAATAACTTATAATGACTAACCGTTAAAATGTTTCATTTATTTTATGAACATAAGAAAATCACGGACGAATATAACTTTTAAGTGAAAAGTCCATTCTTATCCCGGATAAGAATAGAATCTGTATCACAGGACTCAGACTTCACAGGTAAAGCTGATTGTTTAAAATTACTTCACAAAAAAAGCCTGTCAGGGGATGACAGGCCAAGAAACATTCTGAAAAAAACTAACCTAAACCTTACACACATCCGAATGTTTCTATATTTGGGGACCAGGAGAGCCTAAGTGTTTTTGTTAAAGGCAAATGTACAACCATATCGAGGCGATGTCAATAGTTTTAACAAGTTTTTTTCAAAAAACTTGTCTTAACACGTAAGAATAGCCATCGGATGATACCAATCATCCGGTGACTGAACATTCTTTTTACTATTTTTGCACAAAAATACAGACTGTGATATACCCTGAGAATTTTGAGCAAAAAATAAAGTTTAGCAATATCAGATCGCTGGTGAAGGAGAAGTGCCTCAGCCCGCTCGGCAAAGAGGAGGCAGACGCAATGCAGTTCTACACCGATTTTGGTTTTGTAAAAACACTCCTTTATCAAACAGATGAATTTGTCCGTATTTTACAGGAGGAAGACAATTTCCCCCTCGGATATTTCAGCGACGTCAGAGAGGCCCTCATGCGCATACGCCTTGAAGGCCGTTTTATGGAAGAGGAGGAGTTGTTCGCTCTGAAACGCTCACTCACAACAGTCAAAGACATTGCCCGTTTTTTCAGTCAGAAAGAGGAGGATGAATATCCGCACCTGAAGGCAAAAACAAAAGACATACAGGTCTTCCCCTTTCTCATTGAACGCATAGATGCCATACTTAACAAACATGGAAAGATCAAGGACAATGCCTCCCCGGAACTGTCGCGCATCAGAAGGGACATACGTACAAAGCAGCAAAGCATATCGGGAAAACTTGCTAAGATACTTAAGCAGGTAAAACAAAGCGGATACACTGACACCGATGTGTCGGTTGCCATACGTG
>JALVJU010000363.1 GCA_027034005.1 Marinilabiliaceae bacterium | reverse complement strand
ACAAAAGGGATAGGGGATAAGGGAATGGATAACCTGATGAAGTTCTTCAACACCGGCGGCATCATCCTGTCATGGGGACGCTCTACTGCACTGTTCTCAGGTAACCTGAAAGTCCCTGTCGGTGAAAAGGAGAAAGAGGATTTTGTTTTGCCCTTCAGGGACGTCTCAAAATCGATGAGCAAGCAGGGGCTGTACTGCCCGGGTTCTTTTGTTGCAATGAACGTGAAGCCTGGTTTCGAACTTACCCTTGGGATGCCTGAGAAAATAGGTGTTTTCTACCGCGGCAATCCGGTTTTTACAACTTCCGTACCCAACTTTGACATGGACAGGCGTGCCATTGCACAGTTTGCTAAAGAGGATATCCTGATGAGCGGATATGCCGAGAAGATAGACATGGTGGCTAACAAAAGCGCTGTGTTGTGGATCAAGAAGAATAAAGGGCAGTTGATACTTTACAGTTTCAGCCCGCAGTTCAGGGCATCAACACCTGTGTCATACAAACTACTGTTTAACGGGATTCTGATAGATAAGCTGTAAAAAATATTGGGGGCGCGACTCTAAGTCGCACTCCCAATATCCGGTTTCTTCAGGTATTCATCGGATGACTCTTTTGATGCTTCGTGAAGTCATCCGATGAATATCAGAGAAAGTAGTCGGAGTGCGACTCGAAGTCGCGCCCCGACTATCTGGTTATTCAACTAACTCTTTTTTGCTTACAAACAATTTCTTCACGATATCCTTTTTATCGTCATCAGTGAAGATGGTTCCTTTGTTTTGGCTGCTTGTTATCACTGCTCCTTTTTCGGACACGAACGCCTGAACGGTTACCGGCTCCATGTTCTGTCCTTCTATCTTAACCGAGTGGTTGAACGAGGCAACACCCGCATCGGCAAACGTTCTTCCCCTGATATGGGATATCTTGTTCAGATAATCAGCTACCGATGCCGAATCGGCCGGCTGGTCGTCAATAAACCATTTGTTGTCTTTTTTCGACAGGACAAAAGAGCTGTCGGCAGGGTAGGAGAAGGTTAGTTTTGTCAGGTCGTTCTTGTTGACCGAAACAATGGTCTTGTCACGGAAATCATCAGCGCTGCGGTTGAATGACATTCCGAGGAAACCTTCCACGGCATACACGTTGTCGTCATCGAGTGTGCGCACGTAGGTATTCATCTTGCCCTGGGGACGGCGCATATACGGGTTTTGCTGTGGCGCCTGGTTTTTTGGCATTATGTAAGAGAACTTGCCGATGTACAGCCCTGCAAGCACCTTGCCGTTGTTTTCAAGTACCACTTTGGTGGCAAGGGAGTCGGTGACCTGGAAATTTTTCCATCTCTCTTTTTTCGTTGCTGCAAGGCGCAGAGGTTTGAGCTTGTTAATCTGTTCAGGCAGCGTGCTTATCAGGTTTTGATTTCCGGTGTATGTGGCACCGTTGTATTTGACCACCCACTTCCCGTTGTTTTTTACAAGGGTTATCTCTTTGCCCTTTTCACTTTGCGGATAGATCCGGATCGTTGTCACGTCATCGGTGTTGATGTCAAACAGGACATCCTTGAGAGTGTTCCCATGCGACAGACTGTCGGATATCTTTACGGCAATTACGGCAAGCAGTAACACGCCGAAAGTTATTGCCAGTGTCTTTATGTTTAATTTCCTATACATAATCTTCCTCCATTCTTTTTAAACGTTGAATTCTTCTTTTCTGATAACGGATAATGCCTATGGCGATGATGATAAGTATCGGTAAAATAAAGTTCAGTATCTTCAGCATGCTCTTGGTGCTGTCGTCAAGCTGGTCGAGCGGGCGCATCTTGACCTGTTTCGACCTGAGTTGTATCAGTCCCGTGTCATCGCTCATGAAATCAATTGCATTGACCATGAAGTTGGCATTGTCGGGCTGTATCTGATGTGCACCCTCGCCTGTGCCGTTTACCGACATATCACCGTCGGATACGACCACAAGCTTAGATCTTGTTTTGGTATCTTCCACGAGAGCAGCCACAGGTATGTGTTTCAGGGGAAAATCTGCCTGTGTCCACCTTTTCTCAATGTTAAAGTAAACAGGCGCCGGCTGTGTCCCCGATTTATCAGATGTGAATGCAAGAGGCGTGTAAACTTTTGTACTGTCGCCGGTGAATTTTATTGAACTTGCAAATTGCAGGACTACATTGCCGAGCCCTTTGGATATTGGATGATCGGCAAAATTAGTGATGATGGGCAGGTAAGGGAAACTTATCGATACCGGTATAGGGAAGTTTGCCTGCTGTACCTGTACAGAGCCGCAGTTGGCATCCACTATGAAATTGTCTTCTACATTAATACCTTTTGCCTTTAGCCAGCTTTCAAGTCCTGTGGTATGGGAGAAGCCATATCCTTGTTGCAGTTTGGCATCCACACGGTTAATGGCCACATAGATGTTCCCGCCCTGCTCTAAATATTTGTCCACCTTAAGGAAATCGGCATCGGAGATGGAGTCTTGCGGATTGACCCAAACCAGTGTTTTGTATTTCGACAGGTTTACCGAATCGTTGAGGGTAATCTCTTCGGGTACGTACAGGACATCAAGGCCTTGCTTTACCTGGGCAAATGCTGCAAGCGGCGGTTCCCCGTGCCCTGTGATGAACCCGATAGCCGGCTTGTCCGTAGTTGTCAGTTTTTTAAGAGCCATGGTTAGGGCATACTCCATTTGGGCACCGGGCTGGATGAAAGGAATCACTTCGCTGTTTTCCCCAACCTGGACTATTGCTCCGAGGTATGCTTTTTTCTGTACCGACTGGTCTTTCTCCCTGATGGTTATCAAAAGAGGTTGTACTCCGGCCTCAACAGCTTTTCGTTCAAGCTTCTCCTCTTTGTTTGGGTTGATGAACTCATAAACAATCTGCCCTTTCGAGCGTGATGCATATTCGCTCAGGAGGTCTTTGAAGTCTTTTCTCATCTGGTCGAACTGCGGTTGCAGCCCTTCCGACATGTATGCCGTGATGGTCACAGGTTCGTTTATCTGATCCAGGATGTTGATGGTACTCTGGCTGAGGGTATATCTCTGATCCTCGGTAAAGTCAAGCCGGAAAAAGAACCTGTATGCAAGAGTGTTTATCAGGATCAGGATACCTGCGCTCAACAGAATGTAGTATGTGAGATTCTTCTTGGTTATCATGATTTTATGTCGTTTTATTTAAAATGCCTTAAGTTTTATAGTCATATCGATCATAAAGTGTTGTTCTTATTTGTTTTGCTCTTCCCTTCCCTGCACCCTTTAATTCCCTAAAGGGAGCTTGTACGCATTGATTATAACTCAAGGGATCGGGGAGAATAATTCATTTTATGATACTTGTCTTCTCAACAGTGACACTTCCGATGCTATCAGTCCGAACAGTATGATGGACAGGAAGTAGATGATGTCTTTGCTGTCGATAACTCCACGGATGATGTTCTCGTAGTGTATTCTCATGTTAAGATAGGTAAGTATGTTGGCCGTTTCACCGCTAAAAGCCGATGCCATTATCCCGAACAGTATCTGAAAGAAGATACCGAGGATAAGAGTCAGCAGAAAAGCCACTATCTGGTTCGAAGTGATGCTGCTGGCAAAAATGCCGAGACTTATGTAGGCGGCACTCATTAGTAGTAAACCAAAGTATCCGCTGAGAGCAACACCATGGTCGATAGGCCCGATAAAAGAAATTGTGATGTAGTATGGCAGCGTCAGCGCCAGTGTGATCACAATGAGTATGAATGTTGCAAGGAATTTTCCTTTAACTACCTGCCAGTCGGAAACCGGCTTGGTAAGCAGCATTTCTATTGTCCCTGTCTTTCGCTCTTCCGCTATCTGCTTCATTGTAAGAGCGGGAATGAAGATAAAGAGCGTCCAGTATGCGACCCCGAAGAATGGCTCAAGCGTTGCGCGGTTGATGTAAAAGATGTCGCTGTTTCCATACAGCCAGGTGAAAAATCCGCTCAACCCAA
>JALVJU010000362.1 GCA_027034005.1 Marinilabiliaceae bacterium | reverse complement strand
ATCTTCATTTTCGAGGCACCGTTCAAGGTCAGGGTATTTGTTTATACTTTTTATATCTTCGATATCTATCTCTCCTGCATTATAATTACCTGTTTTAGAATTCAGTACACTTTCTATAGCTTCAACGTTCTTGTCTGCAACAGCTACAAGTTCTAATTCCGGGTTTTTAAGAATATTTAGTGCGTGTATCTTCCCAATGAACCCAAATCCAATTACGGCAACTCTTTTCATCATGATAAGGTTTTTCCAGTTTGTTAATGCCCCAACAAATTACTTAAAACATAGTTATCATCATAAAATATCATTTAGATTTGGTAAATAATTTGTTTAGTCTGTAACTTATGGCAGTTTTAAAGCGTCTAATAATTAAAATTGCTAACTCAAAAATGCTTACCCTATGAAAAAAAATATTCAGTACCTGAAAAAAATTACCCTGCTCTTTTTCCTGACAGCGGCCACTTCTTGTGTATTTTCCCAACATACCATTGATAAGGTAAACAAAACTTTCAACAATGTCTCTTCCGTGGATGTTGAAGGTTCGTTTTGTAACGTAAATATCTCTGGTGAAAAAAGAGTGGATATCGCATTGACAGGAGAGATTATTTCATCCAAAAATTATGATATAAAAATACGGTACGAACAGGATGGAAGCAAGCTGAAAATCTGGCTTGAGCGGCCCCGTTCCCTGAGAGGGAACATAAAAGGCAGCATAAACCTGAAAGTCCCTTTAAATACAAACATAGAAGTCATAAACTCTAGCGGAAATATTTTTATTGAAAATGCAGGACAATGCAAAGTGGAACTTGTTGTTGCTTCAGGCAATATCTCGGTGAGAAATATTGATTCCGGATTATCGGCCACAACGGCATCAGGCGATATGTACCTCGAAGATATCACCGGAGATGTACACGCCACATCTGCTTCCGGTACTATTTCAGCTACAGGGATAAAGGGAGATGGTTACTTTGTTTCTTCATCGGGAAGCCAAAAGATAGGAGGAGTAAGCGGGAATCTTAAGCTCACAACTGCTTCAGGTTCAATATTCATTAACATGATAAGCGGAAATGTAAATGCCAGAACTTCATCCGGAGCCATTAAAGCTGTTCATGTAACCGGTGAGATAAGTATGGTTACTTCTTCGGGCAGCATAAGAATGGAGAATGTTGCCGGGAGTCTTTCACTTACAACCACAAGCGGGAGCCAGAAAGGTACAGATGTAAAACTCACGGGTGATTCTTCGTTTAAATCATCGTCGGGCAGCGTGAGCATGCAGCTGATTAACAGAGCAGATGAATTAAGCTTCGAACTTTACTCTTCGTCAGGAAGCTTATCGGCAAAAGGTTCCAGCGGAAGCAAAAAACTGATCATCACCCGCGGCCCGATAAATGTATACGGAAAAACATCATCGGGAAGCCAGTCATACAGATAGGTTTAATTTAGCATCATGGAATTGACCTTTAAAAAGGATTTTCATAACTTAATTGAAAATCCTTTTTTGTCATGTTAGTCAAAACATACGGCTCTGCAGTGGCCGGGATCGATGCTTACACCATCACCATTGAGGTTAACGTTTCGCAGGGAATAAAATTCTTTTTGGTAGGACTGCCCGACAGTGCCGTAAAAGAGAGCGAACAGCGCATGCAGTCGGCGCTGAAGATGAGTGGTTACAAATGGCCAGGATACAAGATCATCATCAACATGGCTCCTGCCGACATACGCAAGGAGGGCTCCGCTTACGACCTGCCGCTTGCAGTTGCCATCCTTGCTGCATCGAACCAGATGTCGGATCAAAATCTTGCCGATTATGTCATCATGGGAGAACTTTCTCTTGACGGCAGTCTGCGACCGATTAAGGGTGTTTTACCCATTGCTGTAAAAGCCAAGGAAGAAGGATTCAAAGGGTTGATCGTGCCAGAGCAAAATGCCCGTGAAGCAGCTGTAGTTTCCGGCCTCGAAGTTTACGGGGCAAAAGACCTTAGACAGGTTGCCGGCTTCTTGAACGAAGAAACAGATATGGAACCCACCACGATAAATGTAGAGGAGGAATTCCTGAAAGGGCTTGAAGAACCAGATTTCGATTTCTCGGAAGTGAAAGGGCAGGAAAATGTGAAACGTGCCCTGGAAATATCGGCAGCAGGAGGGCACAACGTTTTGATGATTGGGCCTCCCGGTGCAGGCAAGTCAATGCTGGCTAAGAGGATACCTTCCATCCTTCCTCCTTTTACCCTTGAAGAAGCACTGGAGACAACAAAGATACATTCGGTAGCCGGGAAGATAGGCAGCAACACATCGCTATTGACCAAACGTCCCTTCCGCAGTCCTCACCATACCATTTCGGACGTTGCTTTAACAGGGGGCGGCTCCTTTCCGCAGCCGGGAGAGATTTCCCTGGCACACAACGGGGTTCTTTTCCTCGATGAACTGCCCGAATTTAAGCGCGCAGTGCTTGAGGTTATGCGGCAGCCGCTTGAGGACAGGCGTATCACCATTTCACGTGCCCGCTTTACCATCGAATATCCTTCCAGCTTTGTGCTTGTGGCCAGCATGAACCCATGTCCGTGCGGATACTACAACCATCCTACACGTGCCTGTGTCTGCAGCCCCGGCATGGTTCAAAAGTACCTGAACCGTATCTCCGGCCCACTGCTTGACCGCATAGATATTCATATCGAAGTTATCCCTGTGCCATTCAACAAACTGTCGGATGCACCTCCAGCCGAGAGAAGCAGGGAGATACGCAAAAGAGTGATAAAAGCAAGGCTGGTACAGACCGAAAGGTTCAGGAATGTCAAAGGTATTTTTTACAACTCACAGATGACATCAAAATTGATGAACAAATATGCCCGGCTTGATGATACCGGCCGTGGGATACTTAAGACCGCCATGGAAAAACTGGACCTCTCCGCCCGTGCTTACGACCGCATCCTTAAAGTATCCCGTACCATTGCCGACCTTGAAGGAACGGAAGATATCCAATCGCACCATGTTGCCGAGGCTATACAGTACCGCAGCCTGGATAAAGGTACGTGGGGAAGCTGATGGGTGGCCTCACCCCCTTAGAATGAGCAGTCGTAAAGCCTTGATTTATCGTCACTTCCCTCCCGACACACATCGGGACAGGCTCTCTCCTCAGGAGAGGGGAGCAGGGGGGGAGGAAAGCAATGGAACGCTGGGCAGAAACGGCATATTACCCTCGGTGTGGCTCGAAGCCACGCCGAGGGTTTAAAAGCTTCCCCCCACTTAGGGGGGATTGAGGGGGGCTTTTTATTTCTTGTAATATTTCATCGCCTCGGGCATGAATGCCTTGATGTTTCTTATCCTTGTTGCATCGGCAGGGTGTGTGCTTAGAATTTCCGGCGGCTTCTGCCCTCCTGTCTGTGACATGCGCTCCCAGAAGTTTATGGCGGTATGCGGATCGTAACCGGCCATTGCCATAAAGATAAGCCCCATCTTGTCCGCCTCGGTCTCTTGTTGACGTGAGTATGGCAACATTATCCCAACTTGTGTACCTATGCCGTAAGCAGCATAAAAAAGCTGTTTTGTCTCTTCCGGCTTTTGCTCAAGAGCTACTGACAATGCCATTCCACCAAGCTGGACTGCCATCTCCTGGCTCATGCGTTCGTTACCGTGGCGGGCAACGGCATGTGCTATCTCGTGCCCCATGACAACAGCCAGGCCTGCCTCTGTTTTTGTGTATGGCAGGATGCCGGTGTAAACCACCACCTTTCCTCCCGGCATGCACCAGGCGTTTGGCACGTTCTCTTCCACAAGGTTGAACTCCCACTGGTAACCATTCAGCCGGTCTGACATACCTTTTTCCTTGAAAAACCTGGTAACCGCAACAGCAATGTTGTTGCCTACGCGTTTAACAAGCTCTGTGTTCTTTTGGTTTGTAGAAAGTTTATGTTCACTAAGGAACCCTTTGTAGTTTGTCAACGCCATGCCAATCATCTCGCTTTC
>JALVJU010000361.1 GCA_027034005.1 Marinilabiliaceae bacterium | reverse complement strand
GTCACAGCAGCCGGATCCGGTTGTAAAGCGGCCATCGATGCCGAAAGGTTCTTATCAGAGCAGTAAAAAGTTTGAAAGTTAAAAGTTATAAAGGAGGCGAGTTTGGTTCGTCTCCTTTTTTCGTTTACGGCATGTGGCCGGGTAGTCATCCGATAACTCGAAGTCATCGGATGACTGTCAGATGTTGCGGTGCTCTGCACCTATGGTTTTTTGTTTTCTTTTTGGCTACAAATGTTCCGGAGCTACGCACCTTAGGGGAGGCTGTTTTCGATGTGTTCCTCGCCCCCCTTTGAAAAGATAGTCATAAAGTCTTGAAATTCACGTTTATCCTCCTCTCCACCTGGAGAGAGCCTGTCCCGAAACATTTCGGGAGGGAAAGAGGGGGTGAGGAAAATCCCTCCGCGCCTTTCCGCCTTCGCGGTGCCCATATTCTCTCTGTGCCCCCGTGTCTCTGTGTTATTCCATCCGTGCATTCGTGGCTTACACATGCCTAGGTACAAAAAAAGAGCAACCATGGCGGCTGCTCTTTCTGTATCTGAGATTATTCTTTTCTTTAGAAAATAGACGGGAACTGTTCGATGTCGTACTTTCCTGATGAGAGTTTTTCCTGTATCTTACCAAATGACTCGATGGTGTACTGTACATCATCCAGAGTATGCATTGCAGTAGGGATAAGACGAAGCATAATTTGTCCCTTAGGTATAACAGGATAAACAACGATGGAACAGAACAGTTTGTAGTTCTCACGCAGGTCCATAGTGATCTGAGTTGCAATGTTAACATCGTTTGATTCACTGGTTGCCTCGCTTACTGCCTTCTCAAAGTAAACAGGAGTTACAGGAGACTGGGTGTTACCAATGTTAAACCCTTTCTCACGCAATCCGCTTTGAAGAGCTTTTACAACACTCCAGAGATTTTCTCTCAGTTCCGGTTTTGACTTCAGCAGTTCGAGACGTTTAAGTGCTCCTTCTACCATCGGCATTGGCAACGACTTGGCGAATATCTGGGAACGCAGGTTGTAACGAAGGTAGTTTACCACATCTTCCCTTCCTGCGATGAACCCGCCAATACCTGCCATTGATTTGGCAAAAGTGCCAAAGTGAAGGTCTATTTGATCGATAACTCCAAAGTGCTCCGGTACCCCGGCTCCTGTTTTGCCCATTGTGCCAAAACCGTGGGCATCGTCAACGAGGATACGGAAATCATATCTGTTCTTCAACTCAACTATCTTGTCCAAAGCGCCGAGGTCACCGGCCATTCCGAATACTCCTTCGGTAATGAAGAGTATTCCTCCTCCGGTCTTTTCGGTATGTTTTTTAGCAAAAGAAAGCATCTTCTCTGCCCTTGCAATGTCGTTGTGCGGGAACACCCAGCTTTTACCGCCTTTGGCTTTATGGATAAAAATACCGTCCATTATACAGGCATGGGCCTCGGAATCATAAACAATGGCATCGTTACGGGCAGCGAGGGCATCGATGGTTGAAACCATACCCTGGTAGCCGTAGTTAACCAGGTATGCATCTTCCTTGCCAACAAAGTCGGCCAGGGCAGCTTCAAGCTCTTCGTGCTTTGTGGTGTGTCCTGACATCATTCTGGCACCCATAGGATAAGCCAGACCCCATTTGGCTGCTGCCTCGGCATCTGCTTTTCTTACTTCAGGGTGATTTGCCAGTCCGAGGTAGTTGTTCAGACTCCAGTTCAGGACCTCTTTGCCGCGAAATTTCATTCTTGGGGCTATGTCTCCTTCAAGTTTTGGGAACATGAAATAACCATGGGCTTTTTTGTTGTATTGCCCAAGTGGCCCCGGATTGTTAGTTATTCTTTCGAAAATATCCACTTTCTGTAACTTTTAGATTTTAGTGGTGGCAAAAGTAATGTTTTTAACTATCTTTTTTCAATTTGAAAGGAAATTATTTTGCGGCTAATGAATTTATGACGGTTTTTTTGAATAACCTTAATTCCACAAGAGTCTTTCTGCTGCAACCTCCAAAGTTACACCATTATTGAAAATGCTCGTTTGAAGCTTCTTACCGTAGCTAATGCTACGCCTGCGATGCTTCTTCGCTGCGCTTGTCTGACTGCGCAGCCAGGCAGGCCCGCCTGACCGCGACAGTCGGGCAGGCTTTCCAATACTGTCACACCTTTGAAGCCTGTCTGCCGCCAGGCAGGCTTTCGCGACGAAACACCCTTGCGGATTTAAGGAATAAAAAAACAACGGGCTGAAACAAACGTTTTATTGTTCCGGCCCGTTGAGCATATGCAATAAAATTTTTATTCCCCGTCCCAGCCGGCAATGCGGGCAAGTATCCACCACATGGCAAAAGCTTTGCGGTTAGCTGTAATGTGCTGTGTGTTGTGGGCACCGTAAGTTACGGAACCGCCGGGTGCTTTCTTGTTTTCATAGTATCCGTCTCCCGGTGAATGACCGTCCTGAAAATCCTGGTAAAAATTTCCTCCGTATGAATCCGAATTACCGTTGTCGCCCGTGTCTTCCCAGTAGTTGTCGTTCATGTCGTGTGTGTCGATAGAATAATAATCGAGGCAGAAATATTTGTTTTGGTTACAGAAATCGGTGATCAGCTTCGATTGGTCGTAAGGTTTTTTATCACCGACATTATCGTTCTTGTTTGCATGTCCGGTCATGAAAATAAAATGAACAGCATTTTCACGTTGACCTGGACCGGTGCCAATCTTTGTTCCGCCGGGGCCGTATTCATCGATGAGTGTTTGCATACCGGGAAGGTAGTTTTTGTCCACATCATGCCCGGCAATGTTACACCATGACCACATCACGACATTGATGGCTGCATTTTTCGGGTCATCAAGGAAATTCCTGGTTGCCTGTACGAATGCTGTTTCATTGCGGCTCAGGTCGGATGCATCTTCGCCTTCCTCTGCATAAGAGGCAAGGGCGTAATCATGGAAGTCAAGTTTGTTATCGGCGGGATGGTTGTTGGTTATTCCAAAAAGAATATCATCCCCGTCTTTGTAGTCTTGCAATCCGAAAAGCCCATAGCTCACGTGCGTCCCGTGCGAAGTATGCTGGTAGGCAATATGCAGTGTTTTCCTTGCTTTGTCGATATATTCCACAGGAATGTCCCTTAATGCCGATTCTTTGGCAATTGAGTAATCAGCTATGAAAACTGTACCTGTAGGTTTGTCGGAAGGCCCGTCTGTGTCATCTTTTTGGCACGCAGATGCCAGAAATCCGAGTCCGATGATCAAAATGAGAATTAATGTCTTGTTATCCATGTTGCACTTATTTATAGTTTTTTTCATCTTAAACGAAAAATATTTGCAAAGGTTATGTTTTTGAATGTTTTATTTTGCCGGATTAAAATGTTTATATTTGAATTGAATAGTTAACCGATAGTCATTTATGCGAAAAGTCTTTCTGTTCAATCCCACTTCCGAGATGGCTGTGGCAAACGATACTGTAAGCTATACTCCCCCTGCATTTTTGCGTAAGTTTGAAAAAGATGTTTCGCTTTTGTTGGCTTTTGCAGGAGAATCGAATGATCTTTTAATAACCGATAACACAGGGCAGAAAGAATTCAGGGAATTATGGTATGAAGCAGGTGTTGGGCTGCCGGGGTTTATATCCGTTGAAGATATTCCGGGGAAGATCGGGAATGACAGTATCGTGCCGGTTCCATGGGGCTGGAACAAGGCAGTCCACAAGTTGTTATTTACTTTGAAACCTTTTTTCGATAACTCTTTTTTCAAATCACCAAATTCTGAGTGGCAGGATAGTTACAGGGATGCCTTCAGCCGTGAGACTTCAGTTCGGTTTATGGATGATGTCAGATCGGCGGCGTCAGGTCATGAGTTTATCTCTATTCCTTATACTCCGATGGTCGTGTCAAGTTTAAAGGAGATAGAGGAGTGGAACAACAAAGGGAAACTGCCGTATGTTTTCAAGACACCGTGGAGTTCGTCAGGCAGGGGGCTCTACCCGATAACGGAAG
>JALVJU010000360.1 GCA_027034005.1 Marinilabiliaceae bacterium | reverse complement strand
GCGTGTTGTGAATGATATCGTACGGGGTCTCGACGGTATTCCCGGAAAGCAATTCTACTCCGAAAATTATCGTCTTATCCGTGACAGGCATAACCTTATACTTTTAAAGAAAGAAGAGGTGGCTGACAAAGCGGTTTTCATTGATGCCGGCACGACAGAGATCGATGAGCCGTTTGAAATGTCGATCAGGGTTTTTGACAAAACAGAAGATTACAGTTTCTCTACAAATCCTCTTGTTGCACATTTTGATACAGATATTGTGGAGTTTCCTCTTATCCTGAGGCGCTGGCAGCAGGGAGATACTTTCCGCCCTTTGGGGATGAAAGGCTTTAAAAAACTGAGTGACTTTTTTACCGATCAAAAGCTGAGTGTCGTTGACAAAGAGAATGTGTGGGTGCTGCAAACAGGTGATGATGTTATGTGGGTTGTGGGAATGCGGATAGACGACAGGTACAAGATCACTGCCCGGACCAGGAAGGTGATCGAGTTGAAAGTTGGAAAGTTATAAAGTTTAAAAGTTTGTAAAGTAGAAAGTTTATAAAGTTCAGAACTCCTGACTTGATTTTATTAAAGTACAAATAAACAGGTGATTGATGCTTTTAGTATCGTAAAGAATAACTGTTCCATTTAGAGTTAAAGTCATTTACCGTCCTCGTTCTTTTTATCCCTCACCCCCTTGTAGGATACTTTGTAAACAATTGAAATTGTGAATCTTCCCCCTCTCCACGAGAGGGGGAATGAGGGGGTGAGGAAATTCAGAACAAGGAAGAGGACATTTCCGAAAACAATTTGTCAAAATGGAACATATTGAGTTTACGATAAGTCAGGAGGTCTAAAGGTACAAAGTTTGTAAAGTTGTAAATTTCATAAAGTGGGGAGTAAGGGGTGTGCTACAAAATCCACATTTATGCAGCTTTCTCAAATAATGGTTATGCCATGTGTGGTTCAGATGTGCACCGCAAAGGCGGGAAGGTGCGAGTAATTCAGTTATATTGCGAAGAAAAAACGCTGCAAGTGTGGTACCTGCAACGTTTTTGCTTGATCTTTTTAGTGAGTATCATTTTGGGGATGCTGTAAGTTTTCTGATTTCGTAAAGTGCCCGTTCAACCACTTCATCTTTGCTTTTGTCGGTAGTGTCGAGCGATACTGTGATGTCGGGTTTCCATCCGTTGTCCCAGTGGTTTCCGTTTAAATCGATGAACTCACTTACCGAAAGGTCCCAGTGCCATCCGTTGGCAAGAAAACCATCGGCAACAGAACCTGCGCCGCCGCCTGACCTTTGGCCTACAAATTTTACATTGTCGAGCGGATTCAGTGAGAACATGAAAGTAGTAGTGGCACTAAAACACCAGATATCGGTAAGTACCATCACCGGCTTGTCAAGGAACAGGTTATCACTGTTGGCAGGTCTCAGATATTGTTTGCTGCCCTTAAAATCATCCGGGCCGGGGCCTGTTTTAAAATATTCTTCGCCTAAATAAATTTCTTTGTCTGTAAAGTAAGAAGCGAATTTTGTTGACAAAGTAGGGTCGCCACCCGGGTTGTCACGTACGTCAAAGATTAGGCCTTTGTCGTTTTTGAAAGTCTCGAATATCTTTTCGATCTCTTCATCCGAAAGTTCCTCCATCCATGTCCCTATCCTGATAAAGCCTATATCATCCGCTTGCGGCATGTGACCGTAGATGGCTTTGTAAACTCCTTCCTCAGAACCCTCCAGCCAGATGATGTCAGGTGCAACATCTTCCCCTAAGTAATTGTTTTCAAGTATTTCCCTGTCAATGGCCGATTCGCCATCTTTGTAAAAAGGATAATAAAAGGTGCTGTCACCGTATGTGAGATCGGAGTGGCCGTCATGCAGTTTGTATGTGATGGTTGTCAGTGCCGCGAACAGTTCATCTTCTGTCATGTTATCGGTTATGGTTGCTGCAATGGAATCACGCAAATGGTCTATGTCAACACCTTTGTATTCAAGCATTGCAAATTTCTCTTTTACCAACTTTGCATACTCGTTAAGTATGTCAATGTTCGAGGTGCCTGGGTTTGGTGCCATGAAGATCTTTTCACAGCCGGTGGCTGTTACAAGTATCAGCGCTACAAACAAAATATATCTTATATTTCTCATCATCTTCAGTTTTTTAGTTTATTTCTGTTTTTCCCTGTGAATAATATTAAACCGTACAGCAATGTTGTGTATCCCTAAAGTGGTAGGGTATCCATCGACAACGGAAAAGCGTCTCATTTCCCAGTTGTAAGAAAAAGAAAAACGTTTTTTGAGCATAAAAGAGTATTCGGTCTTTAAGATAAAGTTGTTGCCGAAATATTTGAATTTAAAATATTTATAATCGCTTGGGTCTCCCATTTTTGGATCCTGGTAATTAACCTCTCCGCGATCTATCCTGTTGGGGCTGTAGCTCATACCGAAACTGGGACTTTCATTCTGAAAACCGATTAGTGCCAGGTCGCCTGTTGCCCTGAATTTCCAGTTGTCATTTATCCTTATCTGATAAATCACAGACCCGTAAAGGTGGTTGCCCTCTATTGCGAAAAGAGAGTTGTTTTGAAGGTTTGGGCATATGCGATAGTAACTGTTAAAAACATCAATTCTCGCACCCACATAAAGTTTTTTGTTAATTCCCCACAGGTATTTGCCGTAGAGATTCGGGTACAAAATACGTGAATTGCCCTGATCATGTGTGGCTGCATTTTCAATTGTAGCATTAAAAACAAAGCCGGCTTCCCAGAAATGCTTGCCGGTCTTCAGATTGTTGTATCCAAGCTTGGTCATTCCGCCAAAACCACTTTCTCTAACATCTGAGAATCTTGTGTCCTGAAAATCCCCGTATGTTCCTCCAAGATCAATGAAGAAATTCTTTTTGATGTTTGGCGTTCCTTCGCCATCGTTTTCCGAATGTCCTTTAATGCCGGTTGTGGCAAGTAACATTAAAAATAGCAGTATTTTTTTATTCATAAGTGTGCTTTTTTTGAGTTTAGATTGATAACGATAAGAGAGCCGGATTGTTTATTTTTTTTGACAAAAAACAGAAAAATATGTATTAAAAGTTTAATTTTACCTAACAAGGAAATGCTTGTTAACCTAAAAGTTTAGCAAAAGTGAAAAAGTTCATAATCTATTTTGAGAGGACAATAATTGTTTTCCTGACAGTCCTGATGGGGATCATTGTTGTAGTGTCAACCATAGAGCTTGCTTATGTTTTGTTTGTGGGGCTTGTGGAACCGCAGGAGGGTAAGTCGCTTATCGGGCTGGACAACCTGTTCGAGATATTCGGGCTCTTCTTTAACGTGCTTATAGGTTTCGAATTGTTCGAGACAATGAAACTGTTCTTTAAGGAGAATGTTCTGCATGCCGAGCTGATACTTCTCGTGGCGCTTATCGCAGTGTCACGGAAAGTCATATTGCTTGATTTTAAAACTATCGAACCTCTTGAACTTATCGGGGTGGCATTCTTGATCGGCACCATAACCGGAGGATACTACCTTATCAAAAAGTCCAATAAAAATAATGATCAGCAGGAATAACTGCTCCTGACGGGGATACGGCCTCCTGCTGCTGTCTGTTGAATGTTCTGCTCAAAGGCCGGGGAAATGATAATTTTTATACTTTTGCGCCCTGAATAAGAACGGGGACTATGATCAAAATGATGATTGCCTTCATCATGGATTACTTTAAGTACAAGGATGAAGTAAAGAAACACGATAAGTGGATTAAGAAATATGCTAACCTGAAGGGGTACGACATCAACCCCAATGTGATGCTCTATACCAACCTTAAGATATGGCTTGCCGAGATGAAAGGCATCTACGGTAAGCAGTACTGCCCGTGTTTCGACCCATCGGGAGACAGGAAGCGTGACTTGAAGATGATATGCCCCTGTAAGTACATCGATGTGGAGATTGAGGAGTACGGAACGTGTCACTGTTCTTTGTTTGGTAAAAAAGGCATGAGCAAGAAAGAGTGGAAAGAATCGGGCGACCGCCTGATG
>JALVJU010000359.1 GCA_027034005.1 Marinilabiliaceae bacterium | reverse complement strand
ATGTACTTTGTGTATTCGTGGCGCGGGTCATCGCCGTACCAGATGTGCCCGTCTTTGCCCGTTCCCCAGAAAAATCCCGATGGTGCTATTCCGGCAGGGAAGAGCCAGTCGAAGTTGCGCAATACATTTTGTCTTGTGCTGTCGCCTCCGGCCATCAGTAGTGGGTATGTGGATATCATGCCGCCCGTCCAGCCGATCTGCCAGTCCTGAAAGATGTTTTCCCTGAGCCCCACCGAATAGTATCCCCAGTCTTTCACAAAATTCATTTTGTTGAACTTCTTCTCCTGTACGGGAAATGCAGCCGAGAAGGGCAGTACTGTTGCCGGCTCCCTGTTCATCGGCAGGTCTTTTCGTATTTTTGCAAACTCATCAAACAGGTCTTGAACTTTACTTGCGCCGAAACGGTAGAGGCGATAACGTATTACCACGCTGTCGCCGGCAGTGAAATCCGCAGGCCTGTCATCCGAAGCATGGCGCATATCGCAAATGAAATACCGGTATTGTTCGCGAACCACTGGTGAGGTTACCGATATCTCCGCCTTGCTCCTGTTTTTGTGAGAACAGATCGCCAGTTAATTTTTATGGTTCTTCCTTTCGGCTTTTCTATCTTGTCCCACAAATTTGGTGAAGGTTCCAGGTCATCAAACTCATCCCTGTTGCTGATGATGTATTTTTCCAGTTTATCAATTTTCATGGCTGACTTCATTTAAAAGTTCCTTTATCTTTCTTTTAGCGCGCAAATACTGTGATTTGGAGTTCGATTCACTGATGTTCAATATTTCTGCTATCTCTTTGTGAGAGTATCCCTCCAGAAGGTATAGCGAGAATATAGTCCTGCTGCCGTCGGGCAGTTTTTTCATCGCCTGTTTTATCTGTTTTACATTTAATTCTGTGTTGTCATCATTGTCACTTTTTTCGTTGTCAAAAGCTGAAACATCTTCAACAAAAATGAGTTCTGCCTTTAGTCTTTTCAGTTCATTGATGCTTCTGTTAACAACAATTCTTTTCAGCCAGGCCCCGAATGCAGATTCGTACCTGAACGAATCAAGTTTTTTGAAAGCTTCTGTGAATGCCTCCTGCAAGATGTCTTCAGCTGTTTCCACACTGCCTACAAGCCGGTAGCTTGTGTTCAGCATTGCTTTCGCATAACGGTTGTACAGCTCGTATTGTGCCCGTACATCACCACGCTTACTACGTTCGATGATATCTTTGTGTATGTCTGTTTGCAATTCCGTTATGTTTTTCTATTCGAAGCTTTCACTTATAAAGACAAGTAGTTCTGAGAATATTGCAAAAAGGGAAAAATAATTTTTTAAAAGGTGGAAAGTCGGGGAAGGTTGTGGAGGGATTAACACGTAGCGACGGAAGGGTTTAGCCACTAACCTGCCCGAATGCACAGCCAGGCAGGCGGGTGCACGAATAGAATAACACAGAGGCGCAGAGACACGGAGAAGATCTTATCGGAGGTGCAACTTAATGTCGCGCCCCCGAAATATCTTAAGTGGTTTCTTTTTAATCAACAAACCAAAGACTGAATCCAATGTTGATAAAGAAAAACAAAATTCCAACTATGGAGTAAGCAACTGAAAAAAGGAACATTTTCCAGATGGTTTTTCCGGTGCTGCTTTCGTAAAAGGAACGGAACCAAATGAAAATTATGTAAAGAATAAAAAGTGTTTCTGCAATAAACAACAGGTCGGATTCAAAAATAAAAGCTATGATGTTGAACAGTGTCAACCAGAGGAATATGAGCGATTGCAGATGAATGGTGAAGATCAGGTTAGGGATATAATATTTTGTTTTCTTCCGGTAAAGCAGGAACATGATGAGAGCAGTGAGTGGAATAAGGATGAACATTCCCAGTGATATGTTCTTTTTCATATTTTGAAGGAAGACCTTTTTTCCGTAAGGCGAGTTCATGACTTCCAGCTTGTGGTACAGCAGTTTCTCAAAACCTTTTAAAGTGTCAGGATTGATATTGTCGATCGATACAGCAATGATGGTGTTTTTTGTTGTGCCTGCTTTTGCTTCTTTTTCGTTTATATGCATCACAGTTGTGCTGCTGTCGGAATCGTCGAATGACAGTGTGAAGAAATAGATAAGACTTATGAACAGATACAACCTCACAGGAGTGATGTAACTTTCCCGCTTCCCGGCAATGAATTCTTTTGAAAGTTTGGCCGGCTTTAACACAAGAGTTTTCAGAGTGATAAAGATCTTGGAGTCAAGATTGAAGTTTGCCGACAGAAATTCGCTCAGGAAGTGCTTTAATTTGGGGTCAGGATCGATGTTCTTTTGTCCGCAGTACGGGCAGTAGTTGTATCTGCTGTCAAATTCTTTATCGCAGTTCGGACACTTTGTATTTCCCTGAGCCACTTTGTTTTTTTTTGATTGATATTCAAAGATAGCAAAAGAATATTTTTCCGTGAAAAGGAGATTAGGTCAAAATGATTTTGTGATGGGAATAACCCGGAGACACTTAGGCACGGCGAGATTGAAGTAAGGTAATTAGGGGCGCGACTCGAAGTCGCACTCCCAATATCTTCTTGTCGAAGAGATCTTTCAAGCGTCTTTAGACCTCGACGTTAACAAAAACACCAAGACTAACACAGAGGCGTGGAGACACGGAGTTTTTTATTTGCAGATTAACACAGAGGGGATTGAGATCGAAAGAAAAATTGGGGGTGCGACTTAAAAGTCACGGCTCCCATAATTCATATCTTCTTAAACATAGTCATCCGGCTTTTGCCGGAAAATATTGGTAAGGTCCCGGTACAACTCCGGGTGCATGCGTTTCATTTTTTCAGGGTTGTCGAAAAAATATTCACTTACAACAGCGAGGAATTCAACATCATCGGTCAAAGCATAGGGGCTGATATCGGAATGGCCCTTCTTTATTTTATTCATTTCACGGCGCACCTCCTTAAGCCATGGTTGCATACGAATGTTCAAAAAGTATATCGGGCACACCGTCAACGGCCCCATCGGCCTTATCGATGAGGTGGACAAATTCGTGTATTCCCACATTGTTACGGTGACGCCGCCCGTCGAAACCGGCTTCCAAGTCAGGCTTTGAGAGGATTACAGTACCGTTCATGTAGCCGTCGCCAACCATTCCGAGGATGTCCCTTTGTCCCACTTCATCATTGGTCTGGAACTTGCCATCGAAAGAGTTGGGGTAAAGGAGTATTTCCCTCACATTGGGATATGGAAAATAGGGGAAGTTATACATTGGTATCACGGCACTTGCCGCTACCAGAAGTCGGTCGGTATCGGTTACTTCAACATCCACCCCTTCTATCTTTTTTTCAGCGATGAACCGTTTCACCCTGTTTTCAAATTCTGTTTTTCTGTCGTCCGGCAGGTTACGGTGATACAATACCCTCTCCTGAAGTATCTTTCTCCAACTGTCGGGGAAAGGCTCTTCCAGTATCTCCTTGTTTACCTTCTTTTTGAAAACATATTTGTAAACAATGTAAATGCCATAAGTCAGAATAGCAGCAGATATTGCGAAGATAATTTGTTGTGTTGTCATAATTATAAAAGTATTTTATATGATATTGATCTCATTTTGGAAATTAAGAAAAACTGAGTTTTAATTAACTGTCAAGTTTAGCAATTTATTTTTAACCTTAGTCGGATTTTCTGTATATATTTCGGGTGCGTTAACATCTTTTCTTATAATTCTTCATCATGCTGTTGCGATTTAGGTTTGCATTGACAACAAATTGTATGGTTGTTTAAAAAACTGATGAGTTTTGCTGATATATGACGAATTTGACAAAATGTTTTGTATTTTCATGCTTTAGGTCAGTACAAAATATTTCAAGGATGAAAATGTCTGCTTTAAAGGCTCTGTCAATTTGATCAACATAGAATAATTGCGTTGGAGGCTGCTAACAGCTGACGAGGGGTGCAACGGGGTTACGGCATCAAGTTATCGGCTTTTTATCCTTGGATGGGATGCCGGAAAGTGAGCATAGTTATCCATTACTTAATTTGTGTGA
>JALVJU010000358.1 GCA_027034005.1 Marinilabiliaceae bacterium | reverse complement strand
AAAACACCTCTTGCACAACATCCCTCGATAGCTCCATATCATTTAAAAAGCTGTTAGCATAAAGCACAAGCCGTCCATGATATTTAAAGAACAGCTGTCGATAAGCTTCAAGCCCTTCTTCCCGGGCAGATATTTTTTTATGGTCTTCCATTATAGTGCTTATCAGGTTTCTGTGTGCAAGATTAATGAATTTTTGTTAAAATTCTTTCGTGAAATTAACATTTATTTCTTAAACACTAAAAACAAACCTATTAACCGGGTGTACGACAAAATCCACGAAATGACAATGTGTATTAAAAAAGCAATATTATTGTGTCGATCTCACAAGCTGCTTCTTGAAGTAGTTAAACCACATAAGGCAAAACAAAAGCAGAAAATCCCTATCCATGACTAAACCAAGCCCCATGGGGGCGTAACATTGGTAACCCCGTCCGTGAGGGCGGGGCCAGGAATCACCAAAATCAAACGTGGTTGGCGGGATTTTTGACGCGCAGCAATCAAAAATCATGACAACCGCAATACGCGACTGACTGGGGAAAAGTGGATTTTGTCGTACACCCTATTAACCACATAACATTACAAACTTTACTACATCTTCTTTCCGGCATATTTTTCATAGTTAAAATATAGTTGTTCATAAAAAAAAATGATCTTGTCAATCTATTTTTCGTCTATCATTATTGAAATATCATTCAATAATTTACTTTTGCATCAAAATGATACGAAAAACGATAATATACCTTGTAATCTGTGGCCTGCTTTGGCCTGCATCTTCATTCTCACAGGCAAGCCCTCAAATATTAAAAGATAAACCGAAGCAGGGCGAAGGTATTTACACATTCCTAAAAAGGCATAATCTCTCATATTCAGTATACGGAAAGAAATTCAAAGAACTTAACAAGGGCAAATTTGGGAAAGACAACACTCTTCTCCTGTATAATGAATATATCCTGCCCGTTAATAATAACATAGTCGAAAATCCGCTTTTTGGGGATAAATATAAAAAAGTGGATATCACATCGCATGAACTAGACGGTGCGGTATTGTACCTGGTAAGTGGCCATGGCGGCCCGGACCCGGGCGCTTCGGGCAAATACAACATTCACAACATGTATGAAGACGAATACGCCTATGATATCATTTTAAGGCTTGCCAGGAACCTTATCTCGAAAGGTGCAAAGGTGGATGTGATAATACAGGACCCTGACGACGGTATCCGCGATGACATGTTTCTCAATTACGACAACAACGAAACATGCATGGGAAAAACGATCCCTCTCGATCAGGTAAAGAGGCTTAAGCAGCGCGTCAGTACAATTAATGAGCTATCAAAAAAAGATAAAGAAAAATACAAAAGGTGTGTTGTAATCCATCTCGACAGCCGCAGTAAGAGAAAACAGATAGATGTGTTTTTCTATTACACAAAAGGTAGCAAGAGCGGAAAAAAGATGGCCAATACTTTAAGAGATACGTTTGACAGCAAATACAAAAAACACCAGCCGAGAAGAGGGTTCTCGGGAACTGTGAGCACAAGGAACCTGTACATCCTGAGAAACACGGTCCCACCCTGTGTTTTCATTGAACTGGGCAACATCCAAAACTACCGCGACCAACAACGCTTTATAAAAGAGAACAACAGGCAGGCACTTGCCAATTGGTTGACGGAAGGGATAATCAAAGACTTTAAAAACAACAAAAAAAATAACTGATTATTTTTGGAAATAATATAATCAGGCAGATAAATTAACATAAGACTGAATTTTATGAAACCAACACTCTTGATCTTAGCCGCTGGAATGGGCAGTCGTTACGGCGGATTAAAACAAATGGATGAACTGGGACCCAATGGGGAGTCGATAATTGATTACTCTATCTATGATGCTATCCGCGCAGGGTTTGGTAAAGTTGTTTTTGTTATCCGTAAGGATTTTGCCGATGCATTCAAGGAACGTTTTGAAAGCCGCCTTGCCGGAAAAATTAAAACTATCTATGTTTATCAGTCACTCGATGACCTTCCAAAAGGATTTACAGTTCCCGAAGGACGTGAAAAACCATGGGGCACAGGACATGCCATGCTTATGGCTAAAGATGTGATAAAGGAACCTTTCGGCATCATCAATGCCGATGATTACTATGGGCGTGAGGCATATCAACAGGTGTATGACTTCCTGAACGAAAGCACCGATCCAAACGAGTATGCAATGGTCGGTTATCCTTTGGTAAAAACGCTCTCAGAGCATGGGACAGTATCCCGCGGCATCTGCGAAACAGATGAGAACGGTAACCTTACCGATATCGTTGAAAGGACAAAGATCGGATGGGAAGGTGATAAAATATATTTTTACGAAGATAACGGGAAGACTGAAGTATCAGGAGACGTACCCGTATCAATGAATTTCTGGGCCTTCAAGCCTGGATTCTTCCCGTTGCTGGAAGAGGAGTTCATCGGATTCCTGAAAGAGAAAGGACATGAGCTCAAGTCGGAATACTATTTTAACATTGCCGTTGACAACCTGATCAAAAAAGGCATCGCCTCCACAAAAGTAATGAAGACAAAATCCCAATGGTTCGGCGTGACATACAAGGAGGACAAACCTATGGTCCATGCAAAGTTCAAAGAACTTCACGACAAAGGTGTTTATCCTGAAAAACTCTGGTAAGGTCCAATTATAACCGGGGGTATCGTCTTGAGCTATACCCCCGGCATCATTTAATCCCTTCCGGTTTTCTTTTTCATATTTTCCTCAACAACCCTATCAAACTCCTTTGTTATATCTCCGTATAGACGAGCCTTCTTCATCCACTTCCTGCTTCCGGTGACCCCGGCTTTTGAGTAATCGAACGGAACAAAACCTATCTTTTTTACAACATTAGTATTCTTCAACCTAAAATCATAATATTCAGCATCTTTAAAACCCGGATCTGCAATGATGGAATTGATATCATGTCCTGACTTCTTTTTCCATTTCCCGAAAGACATACCGTTAAAATCATATTTGTCATCCTTAACGTTCCAGTACAGGTTCCGGTCCATTTTTATTTTTATCTTGTTCCAGGCACCTTTTAATACTGCACCCTCGTCAAATACCACAATGTTATTCTCAAGTGTAAACGAAAGATGGTCTTCCACTCTTGTACACTGAAGCTGATACATTTTTGCAAAAGCAAAGATATTGTTGGATATCACATTATTTTCCCCATAATGCTGATGGAATCCTCCGGTTTTAGTACTGTACACAAGGTTGTTCTTCATCTCGATACCCGACGACCCCTCATCGGTATACAACCCCCAGCCTCCGTACGAATAAGCATGAACATGGTGTGCCACATTGTTATTAACTTTTGTTCCTTCAGATTTGCCCAATGTGTAGACAGCAGCCATATCGCTTAACAGGTCCCATCCGATATGATGAATATTGTTGTATGTGATCACATTTCTCTTTGCCAGGCTCGGAGCATATCCCCAAACCCAGCCTACAGAAACCCCTGTGTAATAAAAATCACCGATATCGTTATGCGTGATCAGGTTGTCAGAGCTATGCCCAACCCAGACCCCTACTGCAGGCGGGAACTCACGGCCACCGCTATGGATTATATTGTTTTTTATAATCATATTGGAGGTATGCTCCACTCCTTCATATCCTTTTACATCTCCAAGGTAAATACCGCCGCCTCCAACGTCATTAATAAAGCAATGAGAAACGGTACAATGACTACATCCCTTCCCATACCACAAAACATGCTGGCCTGTCTTTTCAATACTGCAGTTTACAAAATTCACATTCTCAGCACCTGTCAAGTGTATCGCAGCATCGACAGAGGCAGCTGCCTGATTGGGCTCAAACCCGCCAGATGGCATAGAATAGTTACAATGCACAAAACTAAGGCCTTTAAAAGTTATGTTCCTCACATACTCTTTCCCAGAAGCATTTCCTTCTACTGAAACAAGTTTCTCAAGAACAGGTATCACCACTTCGGCAGTCAGGATATCTTCACCTTTACGAGGGTAGTAG
>JALVJU010000357.1 GCA_027034005.1 Marinilabiliaceae bacterium | reverse complement strand
TGCTGGAAGAGGGAGCCTTGAGCGTAAGGGCGTTTGCATCTCACGCCGTTCTCAGCGGACCTGCTTACGAAAGAATAGAAAATTCAGGCCTGAAAGAGCTTGTCGTCACTGATTCAATACCATTGCGGAAGGAATCGGAAAAGATAAAGGTGATATCTATCGCCGAACTTCTGGCCGATACCATCGAGCGTGTTTATCACTATCAGTCCATTAGTTCTCAGTTCGTGAGGTAACATTTAATATTTTTAACTCTTATTTTTAAAGATAAAACCTTATCTTTGCGGCCACGTTTTTGCTAAGTGTGATGGGAAATTAAGCTTCCCCGCCACTAAGCGGACTTAATTTTGAGTAGCACAATTAAATTTTTTAAACATGAAAAGCATTGAAATCAAAGGGTTCAAAAGAGAAACCCTTGGCAAGAAAGCCACCAGGCAACTGAGAAAAGACGGTAACGTACCTTGCGTGCTGTACGGAGGAGAAGATATAGTGCATTTTTATGCTCCTGTAAACAACTTCAGGCATCTTTTCTACACTCCAAATGTTTACATCGTGAACATTGACGTCGACGGAAAGAAATATCCTACTATCTTAAAGGATGCTCAGTTTCATCCTGTAACAGAATCTCCGTTGCATGTTGACTTTTTACAGATACATGATGACAAGCCTGTTATTATCGATATACCTGTTAAAACCGAAGGGTTTGCAAAAGGTGTTCAGTCAGGTGGTATACTTGGACTTGAAAAACGTAAACTTACTGTAAAAGGGCTTCCAAAGCACCTGCCCGATGAGTTGGTGATCAACGTTGAAGACCTTGATCTTGGTAAGACAAGAAAAGTGGGTGACCTGAAATTTGATAATCTTGAACTGCTGAATGCACAAAATGCAGTAGTAGTAGCTGTTCGTCTTACTCGTGCTGCAAGAGCTGCCCAGCAACAGGCACAACCTGAAGAAGAATAAATCGTTGGAAAACGAAAAATACAAAAGCCGGTTTTTTTACCGGCTTTTTTTATGCTTTTTTTTCAAACCGGCTTTTCAAATTGGCAATCCAGCCAACAAAACACAGAACATGCCCTACAGGAATAGGGCATTTCATAGGGTTCTTGTTTCAATATCCACCAAAGCCACTTATGCCGAAAGACCGTAGAGAGATTCCTGCTCATGCAGGAATGTAAAGTCACAACTCCCGACATAGAGCTATCTCTATGTGAGCTAATTTGTAAATCAGTCGGCACGACCGATCCACATCCACAAACTTCCTTAAAACAAAACAATTCCACCGTTAATCTGTTTACATTAAACGGCCTCAAACAACAACGGTGTATGCAGATAAGTTTTTAACAATTAAACATCTTGCACCGCAGCAAAAAAAGGTTTTGACAAAAACATAAAAAATTAAACGATGAAAACAGGAATTGCAATTCTGGCATTACTCCTATCCCTGGTGGTTAGTTGCAACAATGCTTCAAAAAAAGGTGAAAAAGTAAACGAAGACAAGACCGAACAAAAACTAACAGGCGGATGGCATGAATCAAAGGCAACACCCAATGTGGAGAAAGCAGTTGATTTCGTATTACAACAGATGGACACATCTGCAAAACTTGACAAAATAGTTAAAGTTAAAATGCAGGTAGTAAAAGGAAGAAACTATGATATAGATTTCAAACTTGACAACGGAGAAGTTTGGAATGTTATAGTTTACATGTACCTTGACGGCAACTTTAAGATGACAAAAACAGCCACATTGAAAAAGTGATCAAAACAAAAACTTTTAAAAGATACAAGATGAAAAAAATGAAGACAAAGGCATTTGTACTTGCCATAGCCATAGTGCTATTCGCGCAATCAGCAGCAGATGCATGTACAGGAATAATGTTAAAAACCAAGGACGGTAAATACGTCCATGGCAGGACACTGGAATTTGGCGTAGAAGTATCAACATCGCTTGTTGCCGTTCCCCGCAATTACGAGTTTATAGGAAAAACAAGCAACGGCGACGGCATGAAATACAAGGCCAAATATGCAATGACCGGATTGATAACCTTTACTGACGTGAACATTGCGGACGGGATGAACAGCGCAGGCCTGTCGTGCGGAGCATTTTACTTCCCAACATTCGCAGGATACACACCACTTACCAAAGAGAATCAAAACAAAGCCCTATCCCCTTTGGATTTCACTAACTGGATACTGGCACGTTTTGCGACAGTTGACGAAGTAAGAAAAGCCATAGAGAACGAAGAGGTCGTGATAGTACCCACTGTTCTTGACGGTTGGGGTGACACTCCTCCTCCCTTTCATTACGTCGTTTACGATAAAAGCGGGAAAAGTCTTGTGATTGAACCGCTAAAAGGCAAACTTGTGGTTTACGACGATCCCATAGGGGTATTTACCAATTCACCTTCTTTCGACTGGCACATGATCAACCTGAGAAATTATACCTATCTGAAAAGTGAGAATGCCGGTTCCATGACCATTAATGGCGTTACGTTCAAACAACTGGGACAGGGCTCGGGCATGTATGGCATACCCGGTGACTTCACACCTCCTTCACGGTTTGTAAGGGCCACTGCCTTCGTAGTGACCGCCTTGCCGCCGGAAACGTCTTTTGAGGCTACAATGGATGTCTTCCACGTGTTGAACAACTTCGATATCCCAAAAGGTTTTTCACGTGAAGTGGTGGACGGAGAGATCTTTGCAGACTACACACAGGTAACCCTTGCAAGGGATCCAAACACGTTAAAATTCTATTACAAGACTTACGACGACCAGAGAATAAAAGAATTTGACCTGAAGACATTCGATGCAAATTCAAAAAAGATACTGATCTATAACACGTCTTCAGATCAAACTGTTATCAGTGTCAACAATAAACTGAAGCCGGTGAAGTAAACAACCTGAATAAAATAAAGAAGATGCTCTCTGGCAAAGAATCACCCCGCCAATGTCCAATGATTTTAAGCTTTACCCCTTCCTTAAAGAAAGTCTGCTTGTCTAAATGCATAGCCAGACAGATGCACGAATAGAGATCCTTATTGGAGGCGCGACTTAAAAGTCGCACTCCCGATTTTTCATACAGGGACACCCTCGGCGTGGCTCAGAGCCACACCGAGGGGTACAAGCAGCATCGTTTCAACGTTCGTATGTGCTCCCACCGTCGGACAAATTGAAGTTTTGGGGAACGAATGACAAAAAACCTGCTGCCGGTATTTCCTCACTCCCTCGCTCCCCCTCTCCGTTGCAGAGAGGGGGAAGGAACGATAAATCATGAAGTTACGAATAGTCTCTCAAAAGGGGGTGAGGAGAAAAACATCACCACGTTTATCCCCTCCGGCCCCCCTGAAGTGGGAGAGATAAGCGGGTTGGGCTGACAAAACAGCGGGCTTGCCTACCTGGCTGCGCAGTCAGACAGGCGCGGGGGTGAATTGAAAATTGCTTAGAAATAAATCGAAGGCGCTTGTTGTCAAAATGCGATAGCATTTTATACTTCGATATTCCCCGATTGAATCGGGGTGCAATTTTCAAGAGCGGGATGAAGTTTTGTTTTGTCTTGCCTGCCCGACTGCCGCGGTCAGGCGGGATTCTTTGGTTATTTCTCATCAAGGAGAAAGAACATTAACAGGTAAATAAACAATCTTATGAAACCCATAGAGCCATACAAAGCAAAGAACAAGATACGTATCGTGACCGCAGCGTCACTATTCGACGGGCACGATGCCGCCATTAACATCATGCGCCGCATACTGCAGGCATCAGGCGCGGAGATAATCCACCTCGGGCATAACCGCTCGGTAGCAGAGATAGTGGAGTGTGCCATACAGGAGGATGCTCATGCCATTGCCGTCACATCATACCAGGGCGGCCATATGGAATTCTTCAAATACATGCACGACCTGCTGAACGAGAAAGGCTGCGGCCACATCAGGATATTCGGAGGAGGCGGCGGTGTCATCCTTCCCCATGAGATCAAAGAGCTTCACGACTACGGCATTGCACGCATATTCTCCCCTGATGACGGACG
>JALVJU010000356.1 GCA_027034005.1 Marinilabiliaceae bacterium | reverse complement strand
TCGGAGTAGGCAGAGTTCTTCAGCGGGTCGAACGGGGCAAACCATTTTCTGTCAATGCTCCTTCCCCTGAACAGGTTTGTTGTGGTATCGAACACATTAACATAAAAATGTGCCCTGTGATGAAAGTAGTCATAATCCTTATCTCTCTCCATCTCTTTTGCCATCTGGGCTATACACCAGTCATCGTAGCAGTACTCAAGGGTCTTGGACACCGATTCTCCCTGCCTGTCATACGGGATATGCCCGAGCTGTTTGTAATATTTCAGCCCCAGGCGGTCCATCATGGCAAGCTCTTTCATCGCCTTGAAAGCTTTTTCAGTATCAAAATCCCTGATCCCCTTCACATAGGCATCGGCAATGATAGAAACAACATGATAACCGAGCATGTCATCGGTATAATTCCCTGCAAGGGGCCACATGGGCAGCCGGCCCCCGTCATCGTATTTGGCAATAAGCGACCTGATAAACTCATTGGTGCGCTCCCGGTCTGTGATGGTAAACAGCGGATGCAGGGCCCTGTATGTGTCCCAGATAGAATATACCGTATAGTTCGTGAAGCCGTTGGCAGTATGCACCTTGCCGTCAATGCCCCGGTACTGCTTGTCCACATCCTCATAGATATCGGGGCTCAGGTAGGCATGGTACATGGCAGTATAAAAAATAGTACGCTCATCAGGAGTTCCACCCTCGATCTCTATCTTCCCCAGCTCCCTGTTCCACGCATCATGGATATCCTTCTTTTTCCTGTTAAAATCCCATCCGGGAATCTCCTTGTCAAGGTTCTTCCTTGCCCCCTCTGCACTTACCGCAGAAATGCCAACCTTGACCAGCAGTTCCTTTTCATCATCAAAAACAACCATTGCCCTCAGAAGCTTGCTTTCGGCGCTGTCAACTTCAGTAAAAGGTTTTCCGCCAACAGAAACAAGGAATGAAGATACCGGTTTTGAGAACCTTGCCACGAAATAAACATACTGGTTGTATGCCCAGCCGTGCGAGCGCCTCAGTCCCTCCACCTCATGGTCATTGACCTTTTTTATGTACAGCTCCTCCGCACCATCGGGATAGGTAAGGTCGATGAACACACCTTGCTTTTTACCCGGATAGGTGTATTTGTGGAAACCGCATCTCGGTGCGGCAGTCAAGCGGACACCAATTCCGTTGTTCAGGTCAACTGAGTAAAATCCCGGTTCGCCATGTTCATTGTCGTGTGAGAATGAAGCTGCAAAAAAATTGTTGTCCGGCAGCTTAGGCATTTTCGATGCATCGAACGGCATGAAAAGAATATCCTTGTATTCCGGCTCCCCCACCCCGTTCAGGTGAGTGTGCGAAAAACCGTAGATCAGTGGGTCAGAGTAACTGTATGCCTTATGCGCTTTGGGATTGAGTCTTGTATCAGGGCTAAGCTGTACTCCCCCGAAAGGATAACCGACACCGGGAAAAGTGTTACCGTCATCCTGTGTCCCTATAAAAACATCAACATACTTTGTGTAGTCCTTCACGCCCTTCCCGCAAGAAACAAGCACCGGGACAAAGGCCATCAACAACAAAAAAGGACTGAACTTTTTAAGCATTGCTCCTGTGTTTAAGGACACAGGCAATTACCAAAAAACTCAATCCTTTTTCCTGACAGGATTAAAAACCTTATGTCTATCCGTTCGTTTTCCGGTAATCGCCCATGGTATTTTTTATTTCTTAGCTGATGATTTGTTTACCACAACAAATATCAATGCCAGGGCAACCAGGCCGGCAGTACTTACAGCACCAATGATTATCGGGTCTAAAGAACATTCAAGCCATTCCCATCCTACAGGAAGTGAACGCATAAACGAGCCCCAGATGATGATCAGGATACTGAATATCACAGATATGATACCCTGTGTTGTAGTTATCCTTACATTGAACACCGCAAGCAGGAACAGTCCGAGTATCCCACCTCCGAATATTCCAGATATCTGCCACCAGATATCAAGGGCGCTCTCTGCATTAATCAGCAACAGGGAGAATACGATACTCAATACGCCCCAAAGTACGGTAGTAAGGCGCAGGAAATTTATGTTACTCTTTTCCGAAGCATCGGGTCGGAAGAATTTCTTGTAGTAATCGACAAAAAGAACCGTCGCCGAACTATTAAGCGCTGAATCGATAGTACTCATGGATGCAGCCAGGATAGCTGCGATGATGAGCCCCTTCAAGCCTACCGGTAATTCGGTTGCAATGAAGTGCGGAAACACCTGGTCTCCCTTAGTGATGGATGCAGGCAATGTGTGGTCACCTGCAACATAGTACGCCCACAAAGCAGTTCCGATGTACAGGAATACCATCGTAAGCGGAAGGTATATCAGCATGGCAAACCATACCGAACGCTTGGCCTCTTTCTCGGTAGCCGTAGAAGAGTACTTCTGTGTGTAGTTCTGATCAGCTATCAGGTTCCTGATATTCTCTGTTACCCCATAAATTATCATCACCCAGATAGTACGGCTGCTAAGTGAGAAGCTTGTATCACCCAGGCTAAATTTGCCTGCTTCAGCGGCTTTGGCCATCAGGTGATCTGATCCCACAAAAACATCCTTGGTAAGAAGATAAGCGCTGAATAACAGACCGCCAATCATGATGATCGACTGCATGACATCTGTCCAAATAACGGCCTCCATGCCTCCCATCAAGGTATATGCGATGGTAACGACCCCGATAACCAGTATCAACATTTTGATATCAACATCAATGAAAGATGTAAGCAACAGTGATGACAGATAGAGGATCACGGCTGTACGGCCGATCATGAACAACACGAACGACAATGAGGCATAAACCCTTGCCCATATTCCCATCTTCTGCTCCAGGTAGTTGTACACAGAAATGATCTTATGCTTACGATAATGCGGGATTACGTATTTTGTTACAAACCACGCTACCGGCAATGTCATCAAAGCAAAGATGAGAGGGTGCCAGTTCGAGTCAAATGCCTTGCCCGGCACCGCAATGTATGAGATACTGCTGGTATAGGCGCTCATCACGGCAATACCGGCAGCCCAGGCAGGGATACTGCGCCCAGCAACCATAAACTGCTCCGAAGTATTGTTCTTCCTTAAAAAATAGATACCCATACCCACCAGCACAACAGCATAAAGTACAAGTATAAGGGTATCGAAAAATCCTAATTGATAACTCATGATAATCGAAGTTTTTTAAAGTCATTAACATATTTTTCAATCAAAGCACGCTCCTCTCCTTCAAACTCTCTTAAAGGATGTGCCATATATCCGTTGCATATTCCCATTACAGACAGTGAACACTTGGTTCCTTTGGTGATCTTCATGGGTGAATCGCCTACATTATAAATAGTGTTGTAAAGTACAAAAACTATTTCACGTAATCTCTCTATCTCTTTAATATCTTTTCTTACGGCAGCATCATAAAGGTCAACAAAAAGTTTGGGGAAGATATTGGCACCTCCCGGAACTGCACCGTGTCCGCCGTGAATGATAGTGTCAGGCAGATAGAGTTCTGTACCTGCCATGATGGAAAAATCCGGAGAATCCTTGAACGTCTCGATCAGTGTATAAAGAAAGAACATATCACCCGAACTGTCCTTCACCCCTATTGCTCCCAGCTCCTTGGCCTTCTTTACCGTTTCCAGCGAAATATGCATCTTGGTACAACTGGGCATGTTGTATAACATGAATGGTAATGGAAGCTCTTTTGACAGGTTCTCAAGATATATCATCATCTCTTTTTGTGAGATCGGAAAATAATAGGGCGGTGCGACAACAGCCGCATCAACTCCGGCACTTTTGGCATGCTCGGCAATAACCAGAGATCCTGAAAACGATGTATCAGTAATCCCCACCACAACAGGAACCCTTTTGTCGATTATTTCACATGCTCTTGAAATAAGTTCTTTCCTTAATTCATAACTAAGGTTAGGGGCTTCGCCGTTGGTACCAAGGAGAAACAGACCATGAACACCTCCACCAATAAGGTGTTCTATCAAATTATTAAGACCATCAACATCAAGCTCTTCATTGTTCAGAAGAGGGGTGATCACCGGAGGAACAATTCCTTTTAAAACACTATTCATACTTACAACATATTTGAATTTTTCATTAAATCCTTTTCAATACCTTAAATTTAATAATCAATATCAAAAACCACACTAAACAAGGGATCCAAACATCAATGTTAAATTTTAACAACTATAATAAAATCCCAAGTATATCTAAATAGCAAAATAACAACAACTTTACTCAAATTACTTCCTATAATTTATTAAATTTACATTAATTCTTAACACCATTAATTCAACATATATTAACAAATTTATTATATTTGTATCAGAGTTAAACCATCAGGATTATGGAATTTGTTTTTGAAAAAATATTCGTTCCGCATAAACACTCCTTTCTAACCAGAAAGATGGAGATGGATTTTAACTCTGAGAAGATCCACTCACATAAAAACTTCGAGCTGAATTATATTGTTTCAGGACGAGGAAAGAGAATAGTTGGTAACAGCATATCCAGTTACGAACCTGGTGATCTGGTCCTGATAGGCCCCAACATACCGCACAACTGGCAGGTTACTGAGGTCAGGGACGGCAAAAAGCCCTACTGCATAACGACTCACTTTTTCGAAAACATTATCAGCTCCGATTTCTTCCGTATACCTGAGCTAATAGAAGTAAAACAGTTGCTCAACAATGCAAAAAGAGGTATTCGTTTTCGGGGAAAACACATTGAAGAGATAGCTGCCCTGCTGGAAAACATTCCCAATCTCGAAGGCCTTGATGTTTATATAGAACTACTTAAAGTGTTCAGCCTTCTTTTGAAAACAGAAGACTACGAATATCTGTCGATCACATCATATTACTCCGCCTCTTTCGACAAAGACCTTGACAGGATAAACAAGGTTTATGAATATGTTTTCCAGAATATCCAGGAAGGCATATCACTTGAACACGCCGCCGACCTTGTGCACATGGCCCCGGGTTCTTTCTGCAGGTATTTCAAGAAAAAAACAAAACAGCCGTTCATGCAATATGTAAAGAACATCAGGATAAGCATTGCTGCAAAAATGTTGGCTGAAACAGATAAGCAGATATCCCAGATATGTTACGAATGCGGATACAACAATCTTGCAAACTTTAACCATTACTTCAAGAAAGTGATGGGCAAAACCCCCACCGAGTATAGGAAAGATTTTAAATAATCTGATATTCGTTTTTACCCAAAATCATATCTGACAAGAAAAGGAGCTAGCGTAGATCCATTGGAATAGGACATTGATTTAATATAAAGGGCTAATTATTTCAAAAGGAAAGATCACTCAAAGAAGCAAAGCAAGATAAACATAAAATAATCAACACATCGTAAAACTTATCATTCGCATAAGGTACAAAGCACCGGAACATATCATGGTAAAGATCAGGTTTGCAAGATTAAAATCATCCAACTTTTGCTTTTGGTCCAATAAAAAAGGATTATACAAATTGGTAGAAAAAACTCTTTCACAAAACCTGTTCCTCTTAAAACGGTAGTATAACCCTGATACATCACACTACCTGATCAATATTCCACCTTCACTCCCTCGGGTTTATTTTTTGTTAATATTTAATGCGTAATTAGCAAAATACATAGGTTGTTTTTTAAAAAAAACAACCATTTTTGTAAGGTATTATTCTGGTCTATGCCAACTTAAGAATTATCATGCCGGATAAGAAGAACGGCATGACATTTATCGCAAAACCGGAAATACATCATTCAAAAGCAAGAATTAAATACACACAATGGAATATTCAGGACGCTACGGCATTTTCAATCCGGAAATTATAAACACATATCCGGTAAGTGAAAGAACGAATAAGGTCAAACTTTCCGACCTTATTAAACCTGCAGAGGTTGACAATGTAGAAATTAACATCAGTGATGAGATAAAAGAGCGTATAACTATGCTCGCGCAGGAGATCGTAAATGCAAGAAACAACGGCCTGCCTGTGATATTATTTACCGGTGCCCACCTTGTCAAGAACGGCCTTTCGCTGTTGATCGGCGACCTTATGAAAAAAGGGATGTTCACAATGCTGTCGGGCAACGGGGCCACATCCATCCACGATTTTGAGCTAGGACTGATAGGTGAAACCAGCGAGTATGTACCCCAGGCGCTTGAAAAGGGACAGTTCGGAATGGCTTTCGAATTTAACTACATCAATGCAGCATTGATAGTAGGAAACAAATATAAGCTAGGATACGGCGAGTCTGTCGGCAGGATGATGCACGATGAAGAGTTCAGGGCCGAGGTAGCAGATGTTCTTGGCATAGAAAGTTCAAAGATCTACTTTCAGCATAAAGAAGTAAGCCTGCAATATGTTTGTTACCAGGAAAAGATACCTGTGACGATTCATGTTGGTATCGGCACTGATGTTCTGGACCAGCATCGCTTCTTTGACGGATGTGCCAAAGGAGGATGCTCGGGAAGGGACTTCCTGATCTACACCAATGAGATCACAAAGCTGAAAAAAGGCGGGATAATACTGAACATTGGGAGCGCAGTTACAGGCCCCGAAGTGTTCCTTAAAGCAGCTTCCATGGCAGGCAACACTGGCTTTGTACCCGACAAACTAATCACTGCCGATTTCGATATTCGCCCGTTCCACCCCGAACACATAAGGAACGACAATACCGTTGGATATTATTTCCGCGACCAGAAAAGCATTGTTACCCGTGTACCCGAGGCATACAACGGCAAAGGCTTTTACATAGAAGGAAACCAGAAACAGACAATACCATTTTTATACAAAAAAATAACAGACCTTTTAAAATAGGAATCATGAAAAATATCAACTTACCTGAGATAATTGAAAAGATAAAAGATGTAAAGATCGCTGTTTACGGCGACTTCTGCCTGGATGCATACTGGATAATGGATCCTGAAGGATCAGAGGTGTCAGTGGAAACAGGCCTTAAGGCCGAAGCCGTAGCAAGCCAGAAATACTCACCCGGCGGAGCAGGCAACGTAGTTGCAAATGTTGCAGCCCTGACCCCCAAAGAGCTGAAAGTAATAGGTGTTATCGGAGATGATATACACGGTCGCGAACTGGTTCGCCAGCTTGAGCAGTTAAATGCCGATACATCGGGCCTGACCGTTCAGAAGGAAAATTTTGACACATATACTTACACAAAAAAGATACTCAATGATAAAGAACAGCCCAGGGTCGATTTCGGCCTTAACAACAAAAGGACACTTGAAACCGATGCCGAGATAGTTAAAAACATCAGGCATGCACTTGAAAACTATGACGTCCTGATATTCAATCAGCAGGTCCCGGGCAGTCTGAACAACGAAAGCTTTATCGACAACGTGAACGAACTGTTCCTGGAGTTCGACGACAAGATAGTGATTCTCGACTCACGCCATTACAACGAAAAATTCAAAAATGTTTACAGGAAGGTAAATGAGATAGAAGCAGGCGTACTGCTCGGCCATGAACTGAGCCCGCGCGATTTTGTTCCTATGGAGCAGGTTAAGAAGTTTGGCATTGATATCTACAACCAGTACAACAAGCCGACATTCGTTTCTTGCGGTGCCCGTGGCATTCTCACTTTTGATAAGGAAGGCATACATGAGATACCGGGCATCCAAATCACTAACAAGATAGACACTGTGGGAGCCGGTGACACTACCATAAGCGCCATAGCCCTATGCCTTGCAACAGGAATAGAGCCCGCAGATGCAGCAAGGTTTGCCAACTTTGCAGCGGCAGTTACCGTTCAGAAACTGTACACTACCGGAACAGCCTCAGCCGAAGAGATACTGGCTATCGCCGAAAATGTTGACTACAACTACCGTCCCGAACTGGCAGAGGATATCCGTCAGGCAAAATATGTTCCCGACACGGAATTTGAAGTTTGCGATCCTTCTATCATGCTTGCGCTCGGTAACATCAAACATGCCATATTCGACCACGACGGCACTATCAGCACACTGCGTGAAGGATGGGAGAAGATCATGGAGCCGGTGATGATAAAAGCTATACTTGGCGACAAGTACCAGACAGCCGATAAAGCCCTGTACGACAAAGTGCGTGAACGTGTGATCAACTTCATCGATATAACCACCGGAATACAGACCATTGTTCAAATGGAAGGCCTGGTAAAATTAGTTGAAGAGTTCGGCATCGTACCAAAAGACAAGATACTTGACAAGTTTGCCTATAAAAAAATATACAACGATGCCCTGATGGTTATGGTAAACAAAAGGGTTGAAAAACTGAACAGAGGGGAACTCTCTGTTGAGGACTACATCATTAAGGGCTCTGTGAAGTACCTGAAGCTGCTGAAAGAAAAAGGAGTTAAGCTGTACCTTGCCAGTGGCACCGACAAAGATGATGTTGTAAGGGAAGCTGAGATACTTGGATACAAAGACCTCTTCGACGGTGGCATTTACGGTTCGGTAGGTGACATCAAAAAGTATTCTAAAAAGATCATCATCGATAAGATCATCAACGACAACAAACTTAAAGGCAATGAGCTCCTTGTTACAGGTGACGGCCCTGTTGAGATCAAGGAGTGCAACAAGTACGGTGGTATTGCCGTAGGAATTGCAAGTGACGAAGTAAGGCGTTATGGATTGAACGAGGAGAAGAGGACCCGTCTGATCAAGGCAGGTGCCGATTTCATCATTAGTGATTTTACTCAGGCAGATAAGCTTGCACAAATGTTAAAAGGTTAATTTCAAAGATGGACACACAAAAACTTTTAGACACACTTATCAGGCGATATCCCTCACTGGAAGGCATCAGAGGCGATATAGAAACGGCTTCGAACATTATCATCGAAGCTTATGAGAACGGCGGGCAGCTTCTTGCCTGCGGTAACGGCGGAAGCAGTGCCGATGCTGACCACATTGTAGGCGAACTGATGAAAAGCTTTTCAAAGAAGCGTCCTTTGGAAGAATCATTCGAGAATTCACTTGAGAGTGTAGATGCAGAAAAGGCGGAATTTCTCTCATCACACCTCGAAAGAGGGCTGCCTGCAATATCCCTGAGCGCTCACACAGCACTGAACACTGCTGTGTCGAACGACATCCACGGAGATCTGATCTTTGCACAGCAGGTTAACGGTTACGGCCGTAAAGGTGATGTCTTCCTGGGAATCACCACTTCCGGAAACTCCAAAAACGTGATCTATGCAGCCATTGTGGCTAAAACAAAAGGTATGAAAGTCCTCGGACTTACAGGTGAGACAGGCGGTGAACTGAAAAACTACTGCGATGCGGTGATAAAAGTGCCGGCCAAATGGACACCCGAGGTGCAGGAGCTTCACCTGCCTGTTTACCATACTATCTGTCAGATCATAGAGTATCATTTCTTTTAAAAAACGAAAATGTTAAACAAGATCACAACAACAACCCTTCTGATAGCAGCTATTTCTTTTACCGGCTGCAATCAGACAAACCAAAACCATAACCCAACATTTATTCCGATGAACGAAAAACAGGTAACCCATACGGAAAAAAATCACGCATTGGATAATAATGACAACTTTTCACCTGATGACAAATTTCTTTGCTACGATACCCGCGGTACTGTTTTCAACGAAGACATCGGTAACTGTCAGACTATTGAGAAGGTAGAGATAGCAACAGGTAAAGAAACTATTCTCTACAAACCGAAAGAGATCATCACGGGCAAAAAGGCTGCTCCCGGTGTAGGTGCCGTTTCGTTCCACCCAAAAAAGAACAAAGTGATCTTCATTCACGGCCCATGGGTCAGTGAAGTAAAGGAACGTGGCTACTATGGCAAGCCAAACCGCACAGGTGTTGTAGCCAAAGGTGACGGTAGCGGTGAATGGCACAAGGTAGAGATGCGCGACGTTGCCACCGACAGGCCTACCACTCCCGGTGCCCACAGGGGCGGAACACACCGCCACGAATATTCCCGCAACGGTATCAGAATTGGTTTTACCTACGATGATTTCCTGAACCGTGACTACGACAGGACTATCGGCTACATGGAACCCAATGCCAAAGTTCCTGAAGGATATACCCATTACTTTGCTCTCCTGGTAAAACCGGCAAAGAAAGGCATGTCGAAACCCGGCGAGATAGAAAAGGCCGAAAGTGATTCATGGGTCGATTACGCAGGAACAAAACGGGCATTCATCGGAAAGGTAAGGGCAGACAATGGAGTAGATTATGAAAAAGACCTGTTCGTTGCCGAGATACCTGAAGGCACTGACATCACTACGGCTTTTTCAGGCAACAACAAGAAGTATCCTGAGCCACCGAAAAGCATAAAGATACGCCGCCTTACCCACAACATGGATGCCGACGGCACAGTCAGGGGTTCGCTCGACGGTAAACATATTGCTTTTTACGCTCCAGACAAAAACGGAGTTAAGCAGATCTTCATTATCCCTGCTGACGGCAACGATAAAGACCCGGATGCAAAAAAACATCCGAGACAAGTAACAAAATTCGATAGTAGTCCGTCTTCATTAAGGTGGCACCCTTCCGACAACTGGATATTTTCCATTGTCAAAGGCAATGTTGCCGTTACATGGGTTGGGGATGACGACAATTTCGGAAAATCATATTTCCTGACCAATGATTCATTGAACAGGGACCAGCTTGTAGTTTCCCACTCCGGCGATCAGGTGGCCTACGGCGCTTACATACCGGCCAAAGACGGGAAAAAGAAGTTCAAGCAAATATTTATACTGGATGTTGACTGGAAAAAAATTAAATAGTAGTTTTTCATAGATTGATTGTAGCAGCCGGTTATCCTTTTATGGGTATCCGGCTGTATGCATGTTAAATAGACAAAAAATAATAAAATGAAAAAGTGGATTTTAGGAATTCCCGGCGTAATAGCTCTTTTGATAATCATTAGTGCCATATACCTATACGGCAACATAAAAGACAGGCATCCCGGCTATGAGGTAAATATCAGGAAAAAAGCGCCTGCCGAAGTAAAGACTTTCAAAGCAGGATTTGCAGCCATGCCCATAACGCCAAAGATCGTTGACACCTGGACAGATGTCAACAACGATGCCGAATTTCATGAGGAGGACGGCGATACTTATCAGGACAACAATCATAACGGCAAATTCGATGCATACTGGATAGCAGGGTTCGATGCTTACAGGGCTGCAAACGGAGTACATGACGATGTGTGGAGCCGTGTTGCAGTATTCGACGACGGAAATACCCGGATAGCACTTGTCGCCATCGATGCAATCGGGCTCATGAATGATGAGATAGTGGACATCAGGAAAAAACTGCCTGAAGAAGCCGGAATAGATTACCTGCTTGTTGCAAGTACCCACACCCACGAAAGTTACG
>JALVJU010000355.1 GCA_027034005.1 Marinilabiliaceae bacterium | reverse complement strand
ATCTGCTCCAATGACCTGTCGTTATTGTTGATTATCTGTTCCGCCGGAATACTGATTATCTTGGCACCCACCTGGTATCTTTTTGCCTTCTGCACGATGGTTACCTCATCCAGCTCAACGCTATCCTTAAAGGCATAGCTGGTTGCATTTGCCTTTTGTGCAAGGGACAAAAAGAAAATCAAGGGAAACAAAGCCCTTAAATAACAGAATTGTAAATTTGTTCTGATCATAATCCGGCGGCCCTAACCCCGAGGCCATTTTTAATTCAACATGCACTCTGGCAGGTCTTCCGGCTCACCTCACTTTTTCTTGCCTTCCCCTCTGCACTGCAGAGAGTGGCGAGGATCGAAAAAGCATTTTACCGTCAAACGACGGATTGAGGCTTACGGCTGCGGGTACAGCTCCTGATTTTAACAGGATTCCCTTTTCATCCCGGCCGAATGGTCTTTTTCATTCGGCGCAGGACACCAAAGCAGATGCAAATATACATTAACCAGGAAAATTTACAAATTTTTGAATGCGAAAAGAGTATTGAAAACAAACTGTCGGTTTTGCTCAAAGCAACGCCGACAGTAGTACCTTTAACTTTTTAACTTTAAAAACTTTCTAACTTTCAACTTTATTCATCGTCTTTCCCGATACAAGGAAGATGGCCGGTTTGCCTGATAGCGGGTTTTTCTGAGTGATAACTACGGTCTCGTAAACCTCTTCAATGTCTTTGTAGTTCAGAACTTCATCGGGCGTGCCGGAGATGTGTACTTTCCCTTTGTTCAGCATGATAAGTTTGCTGCAGTACTCACCGGCAAGGTTCAGGTCATGGATGATCATCAGGATGGTAAGCCCGTACTCCTCATTTAATTTTTGAAGCAGGTTAAGGATCATCACCTGGTGTGATATGTCGAGGTGGGAGGTAGGTTCATCAAGGAGGAGCAGTTCCGGTTCCTGCGTAAGGGCACGGGCAATGGCTGCCATCTGTTGCTCTCCGCCGCTCAACTGATCCATCAGTTTGTGCCTGTACCTGTCCACACCTGTGAGCTTCATATATTTTTCGGCTTTCTCAATGTCCTCCTTTTTGTCGGTGAGCTGGAACAGCTTTTTGTATGGGAGTCTTCCCATCAGCACGTAGTCTTCAACCACAACATCCCCGGCACTGAATGCTTGTGTTACTATGGCCATCTTTCTAGCTCTCTCTTTCGATGACATTTGTTTTGTATCGATACCGTTCAGGAACATCTCACCGCCGATTATCTTCAGGTCGCCTGTTATGGTCTTGAACAGGGTGGTCTTACCCGACCCGTTGGGCCCGATGATACCTGCAAACACGCCTGAAGGTATTTCAATGTTAACCCTGTCGAGCAGAAAGCTGCCCGGGTAACCTGAAACGATATTTTTTATCTGTAGCATTAAGATATTTTCATTTTGTTGCGTTGGAACGTCCTAAAACAGCAATAAACACAAGTCCGCCTATCATCCCTGTTATCACACCTATGGGCAGTTCATTGGGTGCGATTATCATTCGTGCTACGATGTCACAAAGGACAACAAAGATACTTCCCCCAAGGAACGATGTTATCAGAAGGATGCGAAAGTCAGAGCCGACTATCATGCGTGTCAGATGCGGGATTACAAGCCCGACAAAACCTATTACTCCGGCCACGGCAACGCTTACACCGGTCATTAAAGATGCAATGATGAAAAGTATTCGTATCGCCAGCCCTGTGTTTATCCCGAGATGCCCTGCCTCGCTGACTCCAAGCCGTAGTGCATTCAGCGAATTGGCAAAGAGGTACGATGCAAGCAGGCCGGCTACCGACACAAAGAACACGATTTTTATCAGCAGGGTATCAGTTTCCGAAAGGGAGCCCATGACCCAGAAGATTATGCTTTGCAGGTTCTCGTTCGTAGTGGTTGACATCAGGAACATCATGGCCGATGAGGCAATGAAACTTACCATCACGCCTATCAGTAGCATCTTGTTGATGTTGATGCTGTACCTGCCCATCGAGAGCAGATAGACTATGAATACAGTAGCTACGGAACCGATAAATCCTGCTGCCGGCAGCACATATCCACCAATGGATAGGTTCAGGCCGAAAACTATGGTTATGGCTACGGCAAGCGAGGCCCCTCCCGAGATGCCAAGTGTGTACGGTTCGACCAGCGGATTGCGGTAAATCCCCTGCAACAGTACGCCCGCAAGGCTCAATGCCCCGCCTACGGCAACGCCCAGCATGATGCGTGGCAGCCGTATCCTTGTCAGTATTGTATATTCGATACCAGATTTTTTGCTGAAAACTTCGATCAGTTCGTTCAGTGAAAAACGAATTTCCCCTACCATCATGGCAAACAGGATACTTCCCGCGAGAAGTACCAAAAGCACTGTGACTGAAACGGCCCATTTAATTTTTCTGTTTTGCATGACGGGGTAAAAGTATTTTATTTTTTTATCAGGTCAACGATCTCTTCATATGCTTTACCGAAATTCTTTATCGTGGGCACGCATGCCACGTTGGCATCGATGATGAACACTTTGCCGTTCTTTACGGCATTGATATCATTAAAACTTTCCCAAAGCTTCTTTTCCTGTTCGGCAGTTATGCCCATTGTAGCGATCAGGATGATGTCCGGATCGCGTTCCAGTATCGTCTCCCTCGAGATGGTCCCTTTATTAAATCCTTTGGTCACATTCTCACATCCTGCAAATTTGATGTAGTCATCCATGAAAGTGTCGGGTATAACGGCAAACAGCGGGTCGGCACCGATCTGAATAAAAATCTTCTGCCCCTTTGCACTGTCGGGTATCGACTTTCTCAGACTGTCGATGTGGATCCTTGTGCGGCCGATTATGGACATTGCCCTGCCATGGCGGCCAATGAGTGTGCCAAGTTCCTTGAACTGCCTGCAAATATCGCTGAAGGAATTTAACTTGCCTGCAACATGTACTTTTATGCCGTTTTCACGGAACAGGTCTATCGTACTTTTCTTTGTGAGTGTTGTGGTCAGTATCAGGTCGGGTTTCAGCAGCAGTACCTTTTCAGTGTTCACGTTGATGGCGTCACCGATTATCAGGTCTTTATTGTTGCGGGTGATGTCGCAATACGAAGTTGCCCCGACAATGTGACCGGCCATTCCAAGTTCTTCCAGCTCTTTGGTGATCGATGGTGCGAGTGAGACAATTCGTATACCCTCTTTTTGTTCCTTTTTTGTTTTGCCGGCAGGCAAAGAACAGGCAAAAGCGATAAGTAAGAGGGTTAAGATTATGCTGATATTTTTCATTCTCCGGATTTTGGACAACAAAGATATCAAAAAAATGATCGTATCTTTTTTCCGGGTTTACGACAAAGTCCATTTTCATTCAGCTTTTTCCACGAATGATATGCCTTGGGCGGTTTTAATTCACGGAATAAATAACACAGACCTGCCCGCCAGCCTGTCTGGCTGCGTAGTCAGATAAATCTATCTGCGTAGCCAGGTAGGACTGAGCGGTCAGGCGGGGGTTTATCTTGATTCGTAAAAGATTATGCATGAAAATAAAATCTCTTACGAATTAAGATTTCATGTCCCTATCGCAACAACAGGGGTATATGTTTGTTATCTTTGGGCGTTGGTTTCCTCATCCCCCTCTTTCCCCCCTCTCCCCGAGGAGAGGCGGGAGAGATGTTAGGTTAAAACTTAACGAATGCTAGTTCAAGGGGGGTGAGGAACCAGACAGAAAAGTTGAAACCTTCATGTTGTAACAAATGAACATAAAAAAGATAACATTAGCTTTAATATTTTTTCTTTCCGGAGTGTCCCTGTTTTCGCAACAGGTTATCTCCGGATATGTATTGAACAATGAGGACAATAAACCCATTCCCGATGCAAACGTACTTCTGATGCCGTTGAACACAGGTGCTGTTACCGGTGCTGACGGGTATTTTGAGATAAAGGGGCTTAAGCCGGGCAAGTATGATATCTCTGTTTCCGTTGTCGGTTTCAGGACGGCACATCAACACGTTACACTAAAGGAGGGGGCAAACAGATCACTGAAGATCTATCTTGATGTTTACACACAAGGCCTTGATGAGGTGTCTGTGGTAGGGGAGAGTGCTGAAAAACGGATACTGAACAATGTGAATGTGGAGCCGGTGTCGCTTAAGGCATCGTCGGATATCATTTTACAGAAGCATATAGAGCATCAGGGGGCAGTAACGCTCATCGATGCCATGAAGTATGTTCCCGGCGCATTGATAGAGACACGGGGCAGGAAGGTGAAGCAGTTCTTTTCTGTCCGCGGGCAGACATACCCTTATCCCACCTATGCTATCGACGGGGTATGGCAAAAGGAGTTTTACGAGGTGACTTACTTTTTGAATTCAGAAAATATTCAGGAGATAAAAATTGACCGTTCATCATCGGCATTGCTGAAAAGTCTGTCGCCACTGACCGGCGTTGTGGATGTTGTCAGCCGTAAGTTTGACCACAAAGAGACCGATGTGTCGGTAAGGTATGGTTCGCTCAATACTTTTGATGCCGGGGTCGTTCATGGTAATTCCACCGAAAAGGTCAATTACATGGCAGGATTGCAGTTTTTCGGCACTAACGGCCCGGAGGGAAGGAACGGCCATGAAAGGGTTGTGAACTTTAACAATGATGTTAAGTGGAAGATAAACGATAAAGTAAACACTACGTTCAAGATATTTTACGTGGATGGTATGCGGCAGCTTGTTCAGCCGATTTATCCTGCCGCCAAAAAGCTGATGTTGAACAAAGAGAAGTATGGACCGCTGACAACACTTTTGCTGTCATCTGTAACCGAATTTAAGCCGAAAGACAACTATACCGGTGAACTTCAGGTCAACTACATGTTCAAAAATCCGAAATACTACATCGAAAATCTTAAGACCGGGGATACTGACAGTTACAGGGAATTGGACTGCGAGTTTACCATAAACTACCTGAATACCTGGAAACTTGGGAAAAGGAATGTGCTGAGGGCAGGAGCATTGCTTAACCACTGGAGGGTTCCGGATGGCAAGAGGTACTATCATGGCAATCCTGCCAATGTGTTCACATGGTCGGTCGTCGCTACCGACCAGCAACGCTGGGGCAAGTGGCTTGTTGACGGCGGTTTCCGGCTTACGCAGGAGTACTACAAAGAGTGGGGAGGTTTTGCTATCGAGGGCTCAGGTGGAAAGTTTACGGATGTGAAGCCGATAACGAATGAATGGCAGCCCCCGGTTTGGCAGGCCACAGCAGGTGTGACAAGGCCGGTGAACATGCTGCTGTCATTCCACGGTAACGTGAGTGCCGGAGTGGTGGCTCCCCGTGCCGATGCCCTGACAGAAGAGGGAGTACAGCCGGACAACGAAAAACGCGTTAATCTTGACCTTGGGATGATAAAGAGGTTTCACAACTCCGGCAGCTTGACTGTTACGGGTTTCCTCGTCTCCCGTGCCGATGCAATTGACTACAGCGGTAAGACACTGGAACTCGACAATGGCGATATCGTCGAGCTGTACAAGAACCAGGATAAGCGTAACTATGGTATGGAGATTGACTTGAAAATGCCTGTTGTGAGCTGGCTTAGTGTTTTTGCCAATGCAACGGCCATGAAAGGTGAAGTGAGGGATTCAACATCGTGGAAGAAAGATGACGAGATACCTGTGTTTATCGGTAATGTGGGGGCAAACATAACGAGGGCAAGATTTGATTTCAATGCTTACATGAACTACACGGGGGTATATAAAAATGACAGGTTTGTGGACAAAAGCTATCTGCAGGAGTACGGCAAAGCGCCTCTCGGTGATTCTTTCGATATTAATTTGAATACCGGTTACACATTGGGCGATAAGAAGAATATCCGTGTTTATGTGGATATTCAGAACCTTTTGAACAAGAAGTTTCAGACGGTGGCTGGCTATCCTGATTACGGTATCATCGTCAGCGGGGGAGTTAAGATAAGGTTGTGATGTGATTTTGAAAAGAACGGAAATAGTTAATGGGTAAAAACAGAGATAAAAATTTTCGGGGGTCTTCTCCCAAGGGGGCTAAGAGTATGTCTCTTTTCTTTAAGGAGATAAAGTTCCGTTTCGGGAACTTCCTTTTGGGGCTTCTTGGTGTTGTCACAGCAGTAACCGTAGTGGTGTTTTTTGTGGTGATGACCAAGGCATCGCAGAACGAGACCCGTATCCTTACCCGCGACATGGGTTTTAACCTGAGGATAATCCCGGACTCAACGAACATGAACAACTTCTGGATATCGGGTTATTCAAATGTGACAATGCCGCAGGAGTATGTCGATGAGCTTGTGGCAAAAAAAGCTTTTTACTATGCACACCTGACTGCCACTTTGCACAAACAGATAAAATGGCATGACCTTGATGTGATACTTACCGGAATTTCCCCCGATGAACTTAACCCCAAAGGGAAGAAAAAGTCGAAGATGATATTTGCCATTCCCAAAGGAAAGGTTTATGTGGGGTATGAGATAGCACAGGATGCAAAGGTGAAAAGAGGCGATGTGGTCGATATCCTTGGAAAGAGATTTGAAGTAGAACGGACGCTTGCCGAAACGGGTTCGGATGATGACATCAGGATATATTTTGATTTGAATGACCTGCAAAAGTTGCTGCACAAAGAGGGCGTGATAAGTGAGATAATGGCGCTTAACTGTATGTGCTCCACCGAAGGCGATGACCCGCTCGGAGATTTGCGCAAGCAACTGGAGCAGGACCTGCCGGACACAAAAGTGATAATGAACCGTACCATTGCTGTTGCCCGTGAGCGTCAGCGCAAGATGATGGATAACTATTTTGCCGTGATACTGCCGGTGTTGCTTGTGATTTCGGCAATTTGGATTGGCGCATTTGCCATGATAAATGTGATGCAGCGAAAGCAGGAGATAGGAGCTTTGAGGGCTTTAGGATACGGTACAGGTAAGGTGGCAGGTATATTTTTCCAGAGGTTTATTTTCATGGGAATATTGGGCGCACTGATTGGTTTCGGCCTTGGCACACTGCTGGCATTGCAGTTTGGCCCGGAAGTGTTCAAGGTAACAGCAAAATCGGTAAAACCGGTATACGACCTGCTTTACTGGTCGGTAGGGCTGGCACCGTTGTTTGCCGTTGTTTCGGCATTTATCCCGGTGATGTACGGCATCAGCCGGGAACCGGCAGAGATGCTGAGAGAATAGGAAGCCTCACCCCCTTTATCCCCCTCTCCAAATGGAGAGGGGGAAGGACGTAACGAATTGATTTAACGATTGTTATTTTTAGGGGGTGAGGAAGATAGAATTTAAGGAAGAAAAAATAATAAAGTTAGGGTTCCTCACCCCCTCTAATCCCTCCCGATAGTTATCGGGACAGGCTCTTTCCATGTGGAGAGGGGGAAGAACGTAAATATTTGACTTAACGAATGTTATTTCAAGGGGTGAGGCCGCCAACATGGTTGCAAAATGAAGAGATTAAAAAGTATTTTACAGATTGTTGCAATTGCTTTGATTGCAGTGTCATGCGGGAAATCGTATGAGCCGACAGCCAACGACTGGCCGCAGTTTAAGAATGACAACTATCGCAGCGGTAAGTCGGAAGTGGCGATATTTGACGGGACATTTGGTGAGAAGTGGGTTTACAAAGCCCCGCAGGCGCCGTCGCCTGCCTGGTACGGCCCGGCCAAGGAGGATGCTTATGCTCTTAGCGGGCCGCTGCCGTCGATGCGGGATTACGACCTTGCATACAGCCCTATCATCGTTGACGGCAAGCTTTACTACGGTTCTTCGTCCGATGATGCCATACACTGCATCGATGCCGGAACAGGAAAGGAGGAGTGGTTCTTTGTTACAGACGGGCCTGTCCGTATTGCCCCCACATACTGGGACGGCAATCTTTACTTTGGTTCGGATGACGGATATGTGTATTGCATCAACGCAAAGACAGGGAAAGAGAAGTGGCGGTTCAGCCCTACGGCAGGCAAAAAGCAGAAACTGTTGAACAACGGCCGGCTTATCTCATTCTGGCCTGTGCGTACCGGTGTGTTGATAGAGGACGGAAAAGCATATTTTGGTGCGTCTTTGCTGCCGTGGAAGGAGAGTTACCTGTGTGCCATTGATGCCAGGAGTGGAAAGGTGAAGGCTGAAAATACTTACGTTAAAAAACTTGAGAATATGACATTCGAAGGTGCTATGGCATCATCGGGCGACAGATTGATACAGCCGCAGGGAAGGGTATCACCGGTGTTCATCAACAGGGAAACGGGAGAGATAGATGGGCAGCTTCCTGGAGCAGGGGGGTGCTTTGTTCTTGTTACACCCGATAATCATGTTGTGAACACACAGACATCAAGGCATCTTGGTATTTGGGAAACCATTCCCGGAAAGAAGAAGCCGGAGTACATGTCGTTTGCCGGAGGTAAGGAGATGGTCGTTTCGGGAGACACGAGTTTTGTTCTTTCCGACCATGCCATATCGGCATACAACAGGAAAACGAAAGAGGTCATCTGGTCCGATAAGACATACTTCGGGCACAGGGTCGTGCTTGCCGACACCGTGCTTTTTATCGGTGCTACCGATACTGTTTATGCAGTTTCTGTTTCGACTGGAAAGCCGATGTGGAAAGGCCATGTGGAAGGTACGGTTTATGCCATGGCTATTGGTGACAGCTCTCTGTTTGCATCCACCGGTGAGGGAAAGATATACAGGTTTGCCAAAAACGGAGAACAAAACATCTCAAAGCAAAAAGCTTCAGGTATGGCTTTTGAAATGCCCGATACGGTGAAGATGAAAAAGAACCCGCTGTCGCTGGCATCGGGGCCGTTTGCCGAGGTGGTTGGCCGTAACTCGGTATCTGTGACTTTTGAAACAGAGAAACCGTCCGTCTGCACTGTTTACTGGCACTCCAACGGATACATCGTCAAAGAGGCATTCGAAGATAAAAAGCCGGTGACGGAACATAAGTTCATCCTGCCCGTGCGTAAGGATTTTATCTACAAATACCGCATTGAGTGCAGCGACAAAACCACAAAAGAATTTGAGTACGATAACTTCTTTAATTTTACGAAGCCGGCAGTGCATGTTTCACAGGACTGGTTTAAGAACAGCAAGGTAAGCCGGTATGTGGATGATGTGTTGAGCGCAACAGGCAAGAAAAATGGTGTTTGTGTGATTTTCGGGCTCGATTCTGAGCAGTTGCCTGTTCAACTGGCTCAGAAGACCGGGCTTGATGTGATCGTACTTGATGAATCGAAAAGAAAGATAGAAAAATTAAGGGATAAGCTTGTGAAGGCAGGCGTGTACGGGTTGAGGGTTTCTGCCTATCCTGTAGAGGACATCGACCATACCGGAGTTCAGTCATCTATTGCCGACCTGGTGATATGCTCAGACAATGATATAGATGTTGATGAGGTGATAAGGGTAACTGCCCCGACAGGTAAGGCGGTTTATGTCTCCGGCGATGACAAGGAGAAGCTGGCAAAGATATTTTTGGAAAGGACAGAGAATTCGAATTACGACTGGGATACATACGAGGAAAGGGTTAAAATAGGAGGAAAGTTCACTGTTGTGCTGACCAGGAAAATTCCCGAGGATCAGGGTACGTGGACACACCAGTACGGTATGGGCGACAACAGTTCTTTTGGCGGGGAAGATCTGTGGGGAACAACATCAAGCGATGATTTCGAGATACAGTGGATGGGGCGTCCCGGGCCGCGGTTCCAGACTGACCGTACAGGCCGTAAACCGTCGCCGCTGGCAGTTAACGGTAAGTTGTTCGTCCAGGGGAACCAGCGCATTGTTGCTTTGAATGCATACAATGGAACCATTCTCTGGTCGAAGGATATACCGGGAATGTTGAGGATGAATGTTAACCACGACTGTTCGAACTGGGTTGCCGATGATAAAAATATTTACATCATTGTCAAGGATAAGCTCCTTGAACTTGACCAGAATACAGGACGTATCATCAAAGAGATTGCTGTACCTGCGAAAGACCGCATGAGGTCTGACTGGGGATACATAGGCACTGTTGACGGTCTGGTGCTTACTTCCGAATCGCCCAAGGGCAGCCATTTTACCGATTACTACGGCGGTTACGGCTGGTACGATGCGGTTAAAGGCCCTGCGACGGACAAGGTGATGAGCACAAAGCTGATAACTTTCAGGCCTGGGAGCGATAAGCCGGTTTGGACTTACAGCAACGGTAGCTCTAAGATAATCAATCCCACTATCATCACTTACGAGGGTAAAGTTTATTTCGTGGAATCGGCATCGGCAAAACTGAGCGAGAAGAGTAGAGGAGGCCCTGAAATCTTCAACAAAATTTATCTTGTCAGTCTGAATGCCAAAGACGGTTCGTTGAACTGGCGTAAGCGGATAAAGAACGTGCCGGGTATAACAGCTTATTACATGGCTGCCGGGAACGGAAGGATTGTTACCCTGTCATCGAAAGATTTCAGGTACTACATTTACAACTACAGTGCAAAAGACGGTTCTTTACAATGGGAGGCCGAGCAGAGATGGTATTCGAATAACCACGGCGGACACCTGTCGATACCCGCCATTGTTGACAACAAACTGCTTGTCAAGCCGCAGTATTATGACCTAAAAACGGGCAAGAAACTTAACCTTGTTTTGCCAAAGGCAGGGCATGGTTGTGCGTCTTACACTCTGACTAAGAATTCGGTTTTCTATCGTGGAGGAAGTATCACGCAGTTCAGCCTTGATACGAAGAAGTTCTCGAAGTGGGAGCGCCTTCGTCCCGACTGCTGGATTAGCACTGTTCCTGCACTTGGCATGGTGCTGTCTCCCGAGGGCGGTGGCGGCTGCAGCTGCGGTAACTGGTTTGAGACATCCATGGTGATGGCGCCAAAATCGCGGGCACCGATTTTGATAAAATTCGATGGTGACGCCAGGTTTAAGGATACCCTGACCGTTTCCGTTGAGATAAAAAAAGGTGTTGAGGGGGATGTTTACTATACTACCGATGGTTCGGAGCCGGACAAAGATTCAAAGAAATATACCGGTCCGTTCAGGATATTTAAGAATACCGATTTGAAGGTTGCCATCTTCACGGTGAAGGAAGGGCGTGAACGCAAGTTTGTCAAGAGCAAGTATTTTGAACGCCTGAGGCCTACGCCTGTGATAGAGGCAGAGAACCTTCTTGAAGGCGGGAAAAGAAATGTGACAATCAAAAATGGAGGGGAAACAGGAGTTATTCACTACACACTTGACGGTTCTGTTCCCGATGAAGATTCGTCGGTTTATGAAGGTGTGATAAAAATCGACAAGAGATCGACTGTCAAGGCAGTTACTGTGTGGGATGAGGATTACGGTAAATTTACAAGTGAGGTTGCAACAAAAACTATAGATGTGCCCGAGCTGAGTCCGGCAGTGAAGAAGGATGTACAGCCCGGACTTGATATGTACTACTACGAAGGGCTGTGGCACAAGTTGCCCGATTTCA
>JALVJU010000354.1 GCA_027034005.1 Marinilabiliaceae bacterium | reverse complement strand
ACCTTCAATCCTACTTTTAACTATAAAGAACGATGGTATTTCAAATCGATAGAGAAAGGCTGGGACCCGGACAGAAACATGGTAATAAACACAGATACCACAGGAGGTTTTCACCGGGTATGGGACTACAGTTTCGGGGTAGGTACCTCAACCAAGATATTTTCTTTCTTCAGGCCGTGGAGAAAGCTCTTTGGAGATAAAATACAGGCAATCCGACATGTGGCAACCCCCAGCATATCCCTCTCCTACCGCCCTGATTTCAGTGACCCCAAGTACGGGTACTACGACTGGTTTGAATACTACGATCCAAAACTCAACGACATAGTAAAATATGAATATTCATACTATGACGGTGCACTTTACGGGGTTCCGGGAAAAGGTAAATCGGGAAATATCGGACTGAGCCTTGGAAACACAGTGGAGATGAAAGTGAAGAGCACTAAAGACTCCACAGGATTTAAGAAAATAAAATTGCTTGAGAGCCTGAACTTCAGTTCTTCGTACAATATGCTTGCCGATTCGCTTGGCTGGTCAAGAATATCAATGACAGGACGTACAAAATTATTCAAGACCAATGTTAACTTCGGTGCATATTTCAATCCTTACGGCATCGACACACTGGCAAACGGACGGCCTGTGATCATTAATGAATCTGCACTGAAAGCAAACGGTAAGCTACTACGTGTCGAGAACCTCAATCTTAGTTTTGGTTTTAATATCAGCAACAAAACTTTTCAAAAAAAGAAAAAGAACGGGGAGGAAACCTCTAATCAGGAACAGGAAACGGAAACGGACCCGCTAGATGAAGCTATGCTATCGGAGGAGGACAGATTACAGTTGGAGATGCAGCCTACAGCCAAAAGAAATTTAAATGTCTCGGAAGACGGTTATGCCAAATTTGAGATGCCATGGAACCTGTCCATCAATTTCACATCATATCTCATACTGGACCAGACCAGGTTCAACAAAGACAAGATGAACTATGAATACAAAGTGACAGCCGACATCAGCCTCAACGGAAGAATATCCGTGACTCCTAAATGGAACCTGACTGCAACAACGGGATACAGCCTGGAATCAAAAAAGATAGCATATACCACCATCGGCATAACACGCGACCTTCACTGTTGGGGAATGCGCCTGAATGTTACTCCTATTGGAAGATACAAGTCATATTTCTTTTCGATCAGCGTAAACTCAAGCCTGCTTAAAGACCTTAAGTACGAAAAACGCAGCCACCCGCGTGATAACCCGGGATTTTACAACTAAAGAAATAACCCTAAATTCATCGTCATGAAAAAGATTATCTCTACTGGCAAAGCACCACAAGCCATAGGCCCATACAGCCAGGCCGTTGAAACAAACGGAACGCTTTACATCTCGGGACAGGTACCCATCGATCCCGAAACAGGCAAAGTGGTTGAAGGCTGCATCATTGAACAGACCGAACAGGTAATGAAGAACATTGGTGCCATACTTGAAACTGCAGGTTATTCGTATTCTGATGTAGTAAAATCAACATGCCTGCTAAGCGACATGGCAAACTTCAAGGATATGAACGAAGTTTACGGTTCGTACTACAAAGAAAATCCGCCGGCTCGTGCCGCCTTTGCTGTAAAAGATCTCCCGCTCGGAGTCTTGATCGAGATAGAGACCATTGCAGTGAAGTAGAGCCCCCTCCCCACCTCCCCCCAAGGGGGAGGAGACAGTTACTGCATGCAGTTCGAAGTTCGAAGCTCGAGGGCGGAAGCTGAAAGCCACACACACAACACTCCTGCACCACCGCGCCTTACCGTCTTTGCGGTGAAAAGAAAAAAGCCCCGCAAATGCGAGGCTTTTCCCTGTTTGAATGTTTGAAAAACGTATCGTTTGTTTTATACTTTAATTATTCTGCAACAACTTCAAAGTTAATTTCAACTTTCACATCTCTGTGAAGCTTAATTGTAGCAGTGTACTTACCAAGCTCCTTAACAGCATCCTCTTTTATCACGATGCTCTTACGGTCGATATCGAATCCCTCTTTGCCAAGGGCCTCAGCTATCTGGATAGTGTTAACTGATCCGAATATCTTTCCGGTAGTACTTGCTTTTGCTCCAATGGTAAGTGAAAGACCTTCCATTTTCTTTGCAAGCTCAAGCGCCTCGTTCCTGATTTTCTCAAGTTTGTGCGCACGTTGCTTCTGATTCTCTGCATGTATCTTTTTTGCCGTCTCGGTAGCCAGGATGGCATACCCGCGGGGAATAAGGTAGTTACGTCCGTATCCGTCCTTAACTGTAACTATATCGTCCTTACTACCCAGGTTGACAACATCTTCTTTTAATATCAATTCCATTGTAAAATCCTCCTTAAATTATTTCATCAAATCTGTAACATAAGGTAACAAAGCTAAATGTCTGGCTCTTTTAACAGCCTTAGCTACTTTTCTTTGATATTTCAAAGAAGTACCTGTAAGACGACGGGGCAATATTTTTCCCTGCTCGTTCAAAAATCTCTTAAGAAACTCAGGATCTTTGTAATCAACATACTTGATCTTGTTCTTTTTGAAACGGCAATACTTCTTCTTTTTGATCTCCACTGACGGAGGGGTCAGGTATCTGATTTCTGATTGATTCTGTGCCATGGTTTAGCTCTCCTTTTCTTCTTTTTTGGTTGCACTTCTTCTTTTCTCACTGTACTGAATAGCGTACTTGTCCATCTTGAAAGTCAGGAATCGCAGGATACGCTCATCACGACGGTAAGATGTTTCTAACTTTTTAATGAAATCAGGCTCTGCCTTAAACTCGAACAACTGGTAAAAACCTGTTGACTTTTTCTGGATGGGGTAAGCGAGTTTTCTCAATCCCCAATTCTCATCGTTTACGATTTCTCCTCCGTTACCTGTGATAAGATCACGGTACTTTTTTACCGCTTCCTTCATCTGAGCCTCAGACAAAACGGGAGTTAAAATGAAAACGGTTTCATACTGGTTTAACATAATCCTTAAATTTTAAAGGTTTTAATAATCAGGCCGCAAAAATAGAACTTTTATTTTTATTACGCAACACCGGACAGTATGTAACTTGATGCTGCATAGTTAAATTCTGTGAAAACATGCCTCATGAATGAAAAAAGAGATTCCTTAGGAAGATTTTCAATTGGGTATCCATTATTGTAAATAAAGTGCGTTAACATAGCAAATATTTAGTGCCAGGTATCATAACGCTCACTTTCCCCGGAATTGTACTAAAACATCTCAGCCCTGCCACTTCAACTCTTCAGGCATCCGGGTAAAAGGTTTAAAAAATCAATGCATTTGTCATAATCCAGCTCGTAGTAATTCACCCCCAGATTAATTGCTTCATAATATTCTTGATGATGATCTTTGTAGTATTCTTCCGATGGTATTTTCCAGAACTTATGCCCAAGTTTTTCTGCAATAAACCACTTTTCAAGCAATCTTGCGACCCTGCCATTCCCATCCATAAAGGGATGTATATGTGCAAACTTCAAATGGATTAACGATGCATGATAAAAAACCTCCCGCTCATTCAATGTTTCCGACAACAATACGGCAATGTCATCAAAAAACACGTTCATCTCTTTTTTTACAAATCCGGGTTCTACCGCAAGATAGACCATACCCGATTTTCCGAATACGCCAACCGGTTCTTCCCTATATTTTCCCCTCTTACTTTTTATCAGCAAAGTTTTTGATAAAACCCTGTGACATTCAAGCATGTTACTTTCGCTAAGCTCATGGGATTGCGCAAATTCATAGGCCCTTACCAGGTTTTCTATCTCCTCAATCTCCTTTGTCTTTTTAAACTTACTTTTGCTCAGTTCATAATTCATAAATGAGTTCAGATCAACAGTGTTTCCTTCGATATTTGATGAGTAAACTGCTGATGCTTTTGTCAGGTAAGAAAAATCCCCGTTGCCAACTGAGAAATCATACTGTCTTATCAAATCTGGGATGTCTTTTCCTGCCTCCTCTGTGTATTTTTTATAATATTTTTTGTCAGTTATCCTCATCGTTGTCTTTTTGCAAAAAGGCCATAAAAAACGCTACTCAAGCTG
>JALVJU010000353.1 GCA_027034005.1 Marinilabiliaceae bacterium | reverse complement strand
CTGTAAAAGTATAAAAATTATTAAATATGACAAATCTGTCACAGATTTAGAAAAAAGCAGCTTTCAGAATAATTAATTTCTACTAAAACCGGACCTTTGAATCAATGATAAATTAATTTATTGGGAATAATTTTTATACGTTCAAGGGTTAAGAGAGCGGTTAATAATGGCATCAATGGCATCTACAAGTTTTTCGGGATTTACTGTTCTCCATTTTATCTCGTTAAACACTCCGTCGTATATCATATAGTTGTACAATCCTATCTTATCAAATTCGCTCAGTACATGTTCCCTGAAATTGATGGCTGCTATCCACCCTTCGTCCAGGTCATTGAACCAATCTTCATAGTAGGAGTCATCGGAAAAGTGAAAGTTAAGAACATTTTCACCTATAAGGATAAATCTGGTTATACCATGTTCTTCAAGGTGTTCCACAATGTTACGTTTCAGGTACATGATATCATTGTAAAGCAGGTCGTTCCATTCGCCCATAAGTTCGATCACGGCAGCCCCTTTTTCATACCCGGCATACAGGAGTTTCATGTAAAGAGTATTTGAACCGAACTCATCCCACGCTGGATGTATGTAATGGTCATAGATAGTATTGCGGCACAGGTGAGGATCGTGGCTCTGTCCATAAAAAGGTGACAGCCTGTCCTTGTAACAGTTGTAAATCTTCTCCCACCGGCGATATGGTTCAATATCATGCATACCTATTTTTTTGCAAATTTACAAAAAACGTTCCCTGATCGTAAACAGTAACAGAAATTATCGCAAACTGTTTTTGGGTGTACGACAAAATCCACTTTTATTTAGCTTTTCCACGAATGAACAACACAGAGGCAGGCCCGACTGACTGTGCAGTCGGGCCTGCCTGGCTACGCAGTTAGACAGGCAGGTACGTGTCCCATAATTTTCAATTACAACTTTAAGTTTTTATTTTCCCCCAATTAGTCGCGTGATATGGTTGTCATGATTTTTGAATGCTGCGCGTCAAAAATCCCGCCAACCATGTTTGATTTTCGTGATTCCTATCCCCGCCCTTTCGGACGGGGTTATCATAGTTACGCCCCGACGGGGCTTGGATTAGTCATGGATAGGGATTTTTTGCTTTTGTTTTGCCTTATGTGGTTCATATACATCAAGTAGCAGTTTGTGAAAATGGTACAATAATATTGCTGTTTTTATACCCCTTTTTTATTCCGTGGATTTTGTCATGCACTTACTGTTTCTTTACGAGAGTGAACAATCTTTTATCATTTTATGTTTGAATAATATTGTTTGTAAATTTCAATTATTAATTTTACCCGGAATCCGCAAGTGGCAAGTGATTGGATTAGAAAAAACAAATAACTTGCGGATATAAAGTTTTAGAAAACTTTTTTCAACCACAGATAAAATAGTATGGAAATAAATAATGTTTTATTCGCTTTCGGACTGACTCTTTTTGCAGGACTAAGTACCGGTATAGGAAGTGCTATGGCATTTTTTGCAAAACATACCAACACCCGATTCCTTTCAGTGTCATTGGGTTTTTCTGCGGGAGTCATGATATATGTGTCATTTGTTGAGATTTTTAAAGAAGCTAGGCGTGTTTTGACCGGTGAGTTTGGCGACAAGCAAGGAACTGTTTACACGGTACTTGCATTTTTCGGGGGCATGCTACTTATAGCTCTTATCGATAAGTTAATACCTACCGAAGAGAATCCTCATGAGATGCATTCCATAGAAGAGATGAGCGAAACAAAAGGTAAGAAAAAGACTGATCATAAACTTATGCGAATGGGATTGATGACTGCCCTCGCCATTGGCATACACAACTTCCCTGAAGGCCTGGCCACTTTCACTGCAGCATTGCAAAATCCCAGTATCGGAGTTGCCATTGCCATTGCTATTGCCATTCACAATATCCCGGAAGGGATCGCAGTTTCAGTGCCCATTTATCATGCTACCGGTGATAAAAGAAAAGCTTTCAGACTGAGTTTTCTGTCCGGATTGTCAGAACCGGTCGGGGCATTGATCGGATATCTGATACTTATGCCTTTTATGGGGCCGCTGACTTACGGTATACTGTTCGCTTCCATTGCCGGCATCATGGTATTTATCAGCCTTGACGAACTGTTGCCCGCTGCTAGGGAGTACGGGGAGCATCATCTTTCCATTTACGGAATGGTCGGCGGAATGGTGGTTATGGCTGTCAGCTTGCTGTTGTTGATGTAAAATGTACGATTTGGGATGCTGAGCGATAGCGAAGTCCCGTGAAACGGGATAAGATGTTAATTGTCTTTACAGGAATTGAATATGACAAAAAAAGAGAGATTTAAGAAATTCATAGAATATTTTGAGGAACACATGCCTGTTGCAGAAACGGAACTGCATTACAGGGATCCGTATCAATTACTTGTAGCAGTTATTCTTTCGGCACAATGCACCGATAAAAGAGTGAACCTGCTCACTCCTGCAATTTTCGAGAAATACCCCACTGTTTTTGATATGAAAGAGGCAACACCGGAAGAGGTTTTTGAACTCATAAAGTCCTGTAGCTACCCGAACAATAAAAGCAAGCACCTGGTAGGAATGGCGAATGTCCTTGTGGACGAATTCGGCGGCATGGTACCTGATGACATAAAGGAACTGCAGAAACTGCCCGGCGTTGGGAGAAAAACGGCCAATGTGATAGCTTCGGTAGTGTTCAACAAACCTGCCATGGCTGTCGATACTCATGTTTTTCGTGTTGCTGCAAGAATCGGGCTTACTACGAATTCTAAATCACCTCTTGATACAGAAAAGCAGCTTGTGAAATATATCCCGGAAAACCTGTTACCCATTGCTCACCACTGGCTGATACTTCACGGCAGATATGTATGCATTGCAAGAAAGCCAAAATGTTTTCATTGCGGGCTGAAAGATGCTTGTAGGTTCTATGAGAAGAACAACAACTGATATTCAAAAGCTAACTGTTTTTTATCCCGGTTTTGACAACTTTTTAAGTCATTTTATCCCTTACAGAACAAGAGAAGCAGGGGTTTAACACGAATTAACTTCATTTTCGTTTTGTTCACCGTAATTATGGTGATATTTGCAATAGATTTTTTTCATAAGTTTGGATTTAGTTAATTGATTTAGGGAGAAAAAAGAACAAGTGAATTCTAAAAGCTTGTTCTTTTTTTTTGCCCATATCTTAAAATCCTACACAGCTTTAATTAAAAATCTTTTCATCCTATTTTATTCCGATTTATCCTTTCCTAAAGTTGCACCACTTTGAAATATCCCAATTATTTTTTATCTTAAACAAAACTTTAACAGGAATACTATGGATAATCTGTTTTTTAAATATATGAAAGAGCGTACCGGCAGGCGAAAAGGGAGTAGAGTCCCTCAGGCATCATTAGGTCCGGTTATTACTATTTCGAGAGAATATGGTTGTCCTGCACGAAAAATTGCAGCTAAGCTTGCTGATACTTTAACTAAAAAAAACAAAAAAGCAGGAATCTCAAAAGAGTGGCGTGTTGTGAGCAAGGAGATCATAGAGGAATCTGCCAAGGAACTTGAGTTATCTCCATCTCTGGTCCATGATCTTTCCGACCACAAGCACAACACATTTTTTGAAAACCTGGCACTCTTTTTCTCCGATAATTACTATCCCGGAAACACCAAAGTGAAAAATACGATAGCTAAATTTATTTATGAAACGGCAGCCGAAGGAAATGTAATCATCGTGGGAAGGGCAGCCGAGGCTATCACAAAAGATATTAAAAGAGCGTTCCATGCCAAGATCGTTGCTCCCCTTGACTGGAGGGCTCAGGAGGTCAGCAAGGAAGAAGGCTTACCAATTTCAGAAGCAAAAAAGAAATGTATTGAAGAGGACAGAAAAAGAGCACAGTTCAGGCATTTCTTTGAAGGAGACAAACCCGATGTTGAATATTTCAACATCAGTTTCAACTACCGGGACATGAGTGATGTAGAGATCGTTGAACTTCTGGTAATAATTTCTGAAATAAGAGGATTTGTATAGACTTTAAAAGCAAATCCTGATCAACGGTAATATTCCATTAGCCTTACGGCCTGACTGT
>JALVJU010000352.1 GCA_027034005.1 Marinilabiliaceae bacterium | reverse complement strand
GACTCTTCTATCTTCTTTTTGCCAATTTCGGAGTAAGTTACCGGAGTCTCTTTCTGCGCCCTGATAGCAGACACGATGACCTCATTAGTCATGATAACAGAAGGCTTCATCGACACATTGACATTCACATTCTCTTGTGTAAGTTCCACAGGAATATCCTGTTTCTCATAACCAACAAAGGAGAACTCCAGCGTGACTGCCTTATTCTTTTTTAATTTCAGTGAATAGTTACCGGAACCGTCTGTAATGGCCCCTTCATAAGTTCCCTGAATGATCACATTCACACCGGGCAGCGGATCACCCATTTCATCGGTCACTGTTCCTGAAATAACATACTGTGCATTTGTAAACGCCGAAAAAACAAAAAGAAAAAACAAAAAAGATGCTATACGATTCATCGTTTAAAAATTAAAGGTTAAACAAATGAAAAATGGAGTATAGCAAGGAGATTACTCTTTCCCTTGACGGCATTACCCGTCCAGGTTCAAAGGGTTTGATCTCAGCCCTTAATTTTAAGGCACCCCATTTTCTTAAGACGGAACAAAACTAATGAGTTTTTTTGTTTCCTAAAACATTTTTAACTCAAATTTGAAATTTCAACAGAAAAGGGACACTTATCTTCACATATTCAAAGGGTAAAACAGAGCATTTTTCCCCGGAGGTTTCAGGCAGTTGTTTTTAAAATCACCTCACCCCCTCAATCCCCCTCTCATCAGCAGGAGAGGGGGAATCCATCATAAATCAATTCATGACGAAAATTACTTCAAGGGGGTGAGGAATAAAAACATGAGGGCTATTTTATGATTTTAACGTTAAATACTTTACAACACTAAAATAACAACATATCAGGCGTAAAAACTTTCTCACGAAAACTGTATCCAATAAAAAAGCCGGCATGAAGCCGGCTTTAATATCATCTATGAATAAACTCTTTAAGGCTTCTCAACCTTAAGTACATTTTTTATTACATTCTCGATCTCCTCTTTAGGCCTGAAGCCAAGTACCGCCTGCGGCTGTCCTTCAAGAGGTATGAAAACCACTGTAGGCAAACTTCTGATACCGAATGTAGCAGCAAGTTCGCGCTGCTTGTCGGTATTTATTTTATAAACCTGCAGTTTTCCGCCATACTCTTTCTGAACTTCAGCAAGCACGGGTGAAAGCATACGGCATGGACCACACCAATCGGCATAAAAGTCCAGGATTGCCGGTTTATCACCTTCATACTTCCACTCCTTGTTATTCTCATAATCGAAAACAAGTTTCTTGAACTGCTCCTTGTCAAGATGGATCACACCATTGGTCTCACCATCTCCATCCGCCACTGCTTTCTGCTCAGGTGTTGAAGCAGTCCCCTTGTTTTCTGCCTTACCATTGGCACAAGCTGCCAAAGTGGTAAGATAAAGAGTTGCAATTGCAATAAATAATGCTACTTTACTCATACTTATAATTTAATAAAGGAATAAACCTTTTACTTCTCTTCTGTTACTGTAGGCTTCTCAACCTTAAGTACATCCTTGATAGCCTGCTCGAACGTTTCTTTTGGAAGTGCACCCATAGCCATCTGAGGCTGTGCATCCACAGGAACGAACAACAGTGAAGGAATGCTCTGAATTCCAAAAACAGCAGCCAGCTCGCGTTCTGCCTCTGTGTCAACCTTGTAAACTTTGATCTTTCCCTGATATTCCTCTTCAAGTTCTTCAAGAACCGGAGCAACAATCTTACATGGCTGACACCAATCAGCGTAGAAATCAATTATACAGGGAACATCTCCTGCATATTTCCACTCTTTGTTGTTTTCGTAATCAAAAACTTTTTCTTTAAACTCTGCAGTTGTTAAGTGCTGTGACATTTTATCTGATTTTTAATTAATAATTATTCAATTTTCAAAATATGTAAAAACTTCGATAGATAACCTGTCAATTTGTGTGCCAAAAAAATCTATCGGATATTTAAGGGTGCAAAAGTACAAAATATTTGTAAATTTGTCACCTTTTCGAAAGATTTATAGCAAATATTACTTTATAACGATTTTCACAACAAAAGGTTCAGAGGCTTGTTAAAATAACATGACAGACAAACTGCAACATAGGGTTTTCAGGACTATCAGCGACATAGCAGAAGAAAAGAAAGTTGATGCTTATGTTATCGGCGGATACGTACGGGACATATTTTTAAACCGTCCGTCCAAAGACATCGACATTGTTGTTGTCGGCAGCGGCATTGACCTTGCCACCGAAACAGCTAAAAGGCTGGGTAACCTGAAAGTGACCACATTCAAGAATTTCGGGACAGCCATGATAAAATACCGTGACATGGAGATAGAGTTCGTTGGTGCCCGGAAAGAGTCGTACAACCGCAACTCCAGGAAACCCATTGTTGAGGACGGAACCCTTGAAGACGACCAGAACAGGCGTGATTTCACCATAAATGCCCTGGCCCTGAGTCTTAACAAAAAAAAATACGGCGCTCTGCTTGATCCTTTTGGCGGTCTTGAACACCTGAAACAGAAACTGATAAAAACACCTCTTGCTCCCGACATTACCTTCTCCGATGATCCCTTGAGGATGATGCGTGCCATAAGATTTGCAACACAGCTTAATTTCAGGATAGAAGAGGAAACATTTGAGGGCATCATAAAAACCAGGGAACGCATAAGCATCATCTCAAAAGAGCGCATCAACGACGAACTTAACAAGATCATCCTTGCTGACAAACCATCAATTGGGTTTAAACTCCTTGATAAGGCAGGGCTGCTGGAACTTATATTCCCGGAATTAAGCGCACTGAAAGGCGTTGAAATAAAAAACGGAATAGGGCACAAAGACAATTTCTATCATACCCTTGAAGTACTTGACCGGCTTGCACCATACAGCAATGACTTGTGGCTTCGATGGGCAGCCCTGCTTCATGACATTGGCAAGCCCGCATCAAAACGATTCGATGAAAAAGCCGGCTGGACTTTCTATGCTCACAATTACATAGGGGCAAAAATGACAGAACAGATATTCAAGAAGATGAAGCTGCCTGCCAACGAAAAGATGAAGTTCGTTCAAAAGATGGTAAAGCTTCACATGCGCCCCATTGCCCTAAGTGAAGAAACAGTGACAGATTCTGCCGTAAGACGATTGCTTTTCGAAGCAGGTGATGACATAGATAACCTCATGACACTTTGCGAAGCTGACATTACTTCAAAAAATGAGGAGAAGGTCAAACGGTATCTGAAGAATTTTGAACTGGTAAGGCAGAAACTGAGAGAGATAGAACAAAAAGACCATGTCAGGAATTTTCAGCCGCCCGTTTCCGGGGAAGTAATTATGAAAACATTTAGCCTAAAGCCATGTAAAGAGATCGGTGACATAAAGTCAGCAATAAAGGAGGCCATCCTTGACGGCGAGATAAAAAATGATTACGACGAAGCATACAGGTACATGCTGAAAATAGGGAAAGAGATGGGACTGGAACCTGTTTCAGAGTAAACAACTGCTCTAAACACAACAGCCCTTTCTGCAAAACTTTAACATCCGATGACTGAAACACACTCCAAAATATTTTTTTCATCAAACACATCCAGAGAGGTAGATGAAAGCATAAAACCTGTCATCATCACCGATAATTTTTCCACACCTGAAAATATTGGCCACATAATCCGCCTTGCAGCTAACGTCGGGGCATTAAAAGTAATAATACTGGGCTCTGAAAACCTTCGCAAAAGCAAGATAAAAAAGACGGCCGGAACGGCAATCGACCACATCCCCTTGGCATATTCCACTCCGGAAGATCTGCCTAAACACATTCCTGACGGTTATGTTTTAACAGCACTTGAAACCGCAGAAGGCGCCAAAAAAATTTTCTCAACCACTCTTCCTGACAAGATGGCACTGATACTTGGGAACGAAAAACACGGGATCAGTAAGAATCTACTGGAGATCAGTAAAATGAAAGTATTTATCCCGATGCCCGGAACAGTGAAGTCCATGAACGTATCTCATGCGGCTGCCGTATGTCTTTTCAAATGGCTAAATGACCATCAGTGAACCTTAACTATCACAGCTTTTACCGGCAGATGATCGCTGTAACCACCGTGATACTTCGGCCCCAGATATGTCCTGAAAGGTTTTAAGCCCGGGTACGCTTCATCCTCCTCCAGCAAAAACGGCAGATCAACTACCTGCATGGGGGTAACATGAAATTTCTGTGTCAGATGCCGTGAAACGATCACCTGATCAAAAACAGACCATTGACCTTTGTATTTTATTGTCCCACCTACCCGGTCTGACCTTAATCCATGAGACAGGTTAATCAGGTCACTTTTTTGATCCCTGCCTGCATGCAGTACCTCGCTCAAAGCTGTTTCTTCCGGTGATTCATTCATATCACCCATTATCAGAATATTGCTCTGCGGATCTGCCTTAAAAAGGGAATCGCAAACTGCCCGCAGAACCTTAGCTACTTTCACCCTGTATTTTTCCGACTGAAGCGCTCCCCCGTACTTTGACGGCAAATGACACACAAACACATTTAATGTATCTTGGCCAAACATGATACCTTTGACATAAAGAACATCCCTTGTGAAAAAATCTTTTTCAGGATCAGAAACAGAAAGTGCGCTGTCCTGCAAAAGTTTAAACGCATCATTTCTGTACAGCAAGGCAACATCAATTCCTCTCTTGTCCGGTGACTCATGATGAATAAAATGATAACCGGCTTCATTAAGGCCAGTCTCCCATATCAAACGTTTCAGCACCGCCTCATTTTCCACTTCACACAACCCAACAAGAGCAGGCAGGTCCCACCCGTTTGATGCAAGGATAACCTTTGCCACCTTGTTCACTTTATCGTTATACCGCTTAAATGTCCAGTGACGATCTGCACCGGGAAGGAAATCTTCATCATTTTTCAAAGTGTCGTCATTGCAGTCAAAAAGATTCTCTACATTGTAAAAAAGTACAGGAAATTTACTGTCACCATTGGTTTGACAGTACAAGCCATCATGCGTGACAGTAAGTAACACACAAATAAAAAAGAACAGTAAGTGTGATTGGCTATTTTTCTTCCTGTCTTTCATAAAGCCCAAGGTCAGGCCCATTATCCTCAAGACGGTTTACACCAAGAATATCCTCCGGTACAATCTCAGCAAAGTCACGGTTACCGGCATCTTTTGCCACTGACAGTGTGTCGAGCTGATAGTTGTATTTCTCTACACTAACAAAGAAAGGATCTTCATTCTTTATGACATCTAAATAATGATCCTTATCAGAAAGATCCAGATCATCCGTTACCTTAAGCAGACAGCTTGAAAAGAGATAATGCGGCTGAAGCCCCACAAGGTCTCCTTCGGGATATTTAAGATCGTACCCCAGTTCCCCGAGATTGCAGCCATAAATTATGCAGTTCTCGAATGATGCCTTTTTAAGCGGTACAATTTTCACATTGTCATTTTCATCCATGTAGTAATTATTGATGAACACTGCCGGCGTCGACCTGAATGACCAGTCGAAATAGTTGGCGAAAGTACAATGAATAAATTCATACTCACCTCCTACGGTAATGGCAAGTGAGTGTGTTCCGCAATCCCCGAAAAGGGTATTCGTAACTTTTATTCTTGCACTTTGGGCAAGCAGCCCAAAAGTGGAAATATGTTCAAACTTTGTATTATTTATCTCAAGGGGATTTTCATTCAGCCCTACCGAATCGGCAAGAACTCCCATCATACCATTTCTTATGATCGCATAATCGATCGATGTACCTGATGATCCCGGAAGAAGATGAATGTATCCCCACTGCCCGGGTTTGTCAACATACCAGTCTTCCAGACGGTGCCCGGCAAAAAGCACCGGTTCATCCTTAGTGCCATTTACAACCAGTGATCCCAGCACCAAAAGACTGGCATCCTTCTGGAAATAAAGTCTCGCACCCGGCTCAATGGTCAGAGTCTGAGCAGTATCAACAACAATGTAATCAGAGATAAGATAAGGTTTATCTTTGGTAAAAGTTTGTGTTTTAAGCCACTCTTTTTGCATAAGAATAACATCCTGACCGTAGGCGATCAGCTTAACACTTTGCCTACGTTCACGTGTCCTGATAATAACTGAATCGGATACAACAATAGGTGAATTGGAATTGACAGGATTAATGGTCACCTCAACAAAAACGAACAAACTGTCTTTTGCCCTTACTTTTACATCGGCAAGTTCGTTCTCGGCATAACCGTTAATATTTAGACGGAAAGGTGAATCATCCCCCCCTGAAAGCTCTATCTCCTCTATCGACATATCTTCGTCGTAGGGATTATAAATAAGAAAATTGTGAGTTGTTGACCCGATGGCTGTAAAAATAGTGTCGAACATGATAGTGTCTGTGGATAACATCAGCCCTTCTTCCCCGCCGCGATACACAAATTCTCTTTCACAAGAAAACAGACCTGTAAACAGAGTAAGAATTATTATGTATTTCACAGCTTTGGTCATCCGGTTTAGAGTATATACAAATTGCTATTAGGCAGGGCATTATAAACACCATTCCTTAAATTAACAATTAGCAACATATTTTGTTGCAAAATAACTAAATTTTGTTAAAACAACAATTATATTTTATATAAAATGTATGTTTTTAAACATATTTTAACAGTATCGAATCGAAAAGAACAAATACAAGAATCCCATAACAATAAAACACAGCAGACCATAACGGCTGCAACTGTTTATCATAAAAAAAGCCCCACCTGACGGCGGGGCTTTTTTTATTAATCCAAAATATTGGTTAGCTCATTTTATCAAGCACTTCCATAACCTCAGCAACATGCTGACGGCTGACTTCAAGCATTGCTTTCTCCTCTTCATTCAGATCAAGCTCGATTATCTTTTCTATTCCATCTTTGCCGAGCACTACAGGCACTCCAAGATAGCAGTTATCAATACCGTACTCTCCCTCAAGCTTAACACAAACTGGGAATACACGATGCTGGTTCTTAAGAATAGCCTCTACCATCTGAGCTGCAGCAGCTCCCGGAGCATACCAGGCAGAAGTGCCCATAAGCTTAACAAGCTCGCCGCCTCCGGTTTTTGTTCTCTGGATAATGGCATCAAGCTTATCCTTTTCGATAAGTTCCGTAACAGGGATACCTGCCACAGTAGTGTATCGCGGAAGCGGAACCATTGTGTCACCATGTCCACCCATAAGCACTGCCTGGATATCCTTCGGAGATACGTTAAGTGCCTCGGCAAGGAATGAACGATAACGGGCAGTATCAAGGATACCTGCCATACCCATTAGTTTTGTCCTTGGCAGCTTAGATGTAATATGGGCCTGGTAGGTCATAACATCCAGCGGGTTAGCTACAACAATGATTATTGCATTCGGACTGTGTTTCACGACATTCTCGGTGACTGCTTTAACGATCTTTGCGTTTGTACCGATAAGGTCATCGCGTGACATACCCGGCTTCCTCGGCATCCCTGAAGTTATCACAATAACATCAGATCCTTCGGTTTTTGAATAATCGTTTGTTACGCCAATAGTACGGGTATCGTAAAGTGTGATAGGTGATTTTTCCCAGATGTCCAGGGCTTTTCCTTCGGCAACACCCTCTTTTATGTCAACAAGGACAACTTCGTTGGCAACTTCGCGGTATGCCAGGACATCAGCACAGGTAGCACCTACATTACCTGCTCCAACAACTGTTACTTTCATAATGGTAAGATCTTTATTAATGTTAATAATACTTATACATTTTATACCTTTTGTCCGGAAATCATCAAATTACCGGATTAAAAGTATTTAGAATTAATCTAACCAAATATACAGAATTTTAATTTCATTTGAATGTAAAAAAACACTGATTTTTAGCAGTATTTACAAAGACTCATAATTTCGGGTCAACAATTACCTCGTCTCCTTCGTTAAGGCCGGATGTTATCCGGAAAAATTCTTCATTCTCTCCACCAAGCTCTACCTCTTGTTTTACTGTATTCAAACCTGATCTTTTCAATACATACTTGACTGAATCATTTCCTATAACCGCATTTTTAGGCACCATAAGCGCATCATCCCATGTTCCGGTAATGATCTCGTTTGTAGTTGTCATACCCGGCAAAAGTTCAACATGGTATGGATCAAGTTTTACTTCCACTTTAAACCCGTTCTGGTATTCTCCCGGTATCTCCTGTCCAATATTTGCTATCTTGACTATCTCCCCCGTGAACTTCTGGTCCGGAAAGGCATCAATACTGATACGCACTTTGTTCCCGAGTGAAATTTTAGCAATATTCACCTCTTTCACATAGGTCTCTGACATCAGTGTTGACAGATCGGGCAGGGTGGCAATCAGCGGCGCCCATCGTCCCACACGTGAACCGACCCTGATCCTCCCGTCATATCCCATTCCGTAAACGATCATTCCGTCGGCCGGTGATTTTATGTCAAGCTCACTGCGCAACTGCATGTAAAGGCTCTTTCTCTTTTCATATTTTTGTATCTTTCTGTTGTACCTGTCAATGGTCACTTCCAACTTCCTTCTACTCTGCTCAATATCCCGTTTTGCCCTTTCGTAATATCTCTTAGCCTGTTCAAGTTCCAGCTTTGCCTGCCTTTGTACTGCCTTTGATTCATAAACAGACTGCTCTACTTTGATCTCTTTGTCAAGGACATCATCTTTTGCTTTCTGAATGGCATCCCTTGCCGCCGATAATGTAAGGCTTGAATCGAGTTTTGCAGTTTCCAGCCTGTTGTAGTAATCATCCAGTTTTGCATCCACATCTCTCAACTGTTCCACGACATCTGTAGGGTCAAGTGTTGCCACATGGTCCCCTTTCTGCACTATCTTTCCCTCTTCCACAATATCCAGGATTTTCATCTGCCAGATATCGAGTTCCCTTCTGAAAGCGACTTCCGGAATAAGGATATCAAGGGATTTTTGCGCTTTAAGCTCCCCTATTTCAGTGATGTATGTTTCAAAAGTTCCCCTTGTAACTTTTACCCTTACACTTTCTTCTTCTTTCAGAAAGGATTTAACTATCAGAAACAGTATCAGAAGCATAACAGGAACTCCCGCGATTATGTATTTCTTTTTTATCTGCATGTCTGAAAATTATTGTACCAACAGGCTGTCAAGTTCATCAAGGAGTGATTTGTTCTTTGCAAAATCATAAAGAGTAAGTTTTCGAATATTAAAATACCCTCTCCAGAACTGAGCAAGGGAATTAACATAGTTTCGCCGTGCCTGATCAAGCGAGTTACGTGCAGAGTTTAATTTTATCACATCTACTTTATCGATCATGAAACGCTGTTTTGTCACATCATACCCCAGTTGTGCAACTGTATCGGCTTTTGCCGAAATACGCACCTGGTCGTCCTGAACATTGAACTCCATCACCTGTATTATCACCGACTGCTCAAGATCGATCCTTTGCTGTCGGATCGAAGCCTCGGCTACGTCCATATCCGACTTTGCCATCTCAATCTGTCCCCGTCGTTCGCCCCAGTCGAGCAACGGCATCTGCAATCCCACAGCAACTCCTTTCTCATTCCCAAAAGGCGAAGCATACAATTCCGACAGATCTTTAGCCCACTTGTTTATCCCTATGTTTGCCCTTACAGTCGCATTGATCCCCTGGGATCGCGTTTCCGCCACCTGCCGTTTTGCTTCAAGAAGCTGTTGTTCATAACCGAGGAGATCCGGATTGTTTTCCAGGACATATTTCATCACATCGTTCACGTTGAGCTCAAGATCAGGAATATCATCAGGAATAATGCAGTTGATGACCACATCCTTATCCAGTCCAAGAATGGAATTTAAAGATGAACGCGTCTGCTTAAGAGAAATTTTAGATTTCGTAACAGCAAGATTTGCATTCAGAAAGGTAAGCTCCAGATCGAGCAGTTCATCCTGGGTGACAGTACCTATCTCGAACCTTCCTTTACCTATCCTGAACAGGGTATCGGCATTGCTGTAATTCGTCTCAGCTATCTTCAGATTTATTTCCGACATCACAACATTGAAAAATGCATTCGCAACCCTTATCCTGAGATCCTCAAGATCAACAAGGAACTCTTTTTTTGCCTTTTCGAATTTCAACGGTTCGATCTTCGACATCCATTTAAACTTGTTATACCCGTTCACCGGCTGCGTTAAATTTATTGAGAACGGCACAGAAGTAAACTCCGCATCTCCGTCACCATTCTTCATCATTCTTGCATTAGATTGCAAGCTGACGGTACCTCCTGTCAACGTAACATTTTGCCTTAAAGTCAACCCCACATCGGAAGAGAGGCGCTCATAAGGAACGAACCTGTAATCGCCTGTGTTAAAATCATATTCAGAGGTGACCGACTGGCTGAAATTGAAAGGTGTGGTATTCAGCCACAGCGCAGGAAGTTTCGTGGCCTTGTAGGAACGAAAAGCCCAGTAGCGTGCAAGATACATGTTTTTGGCCCTGAAACTGTAAAGTGACTGTTTCATGGCAAGACCTATAGCTTCATCCAGCGTCATTTTAACAGTTGTTGTTCCCGGTGATACCACCTCCTGGGCAGGAACTGTATGCTGTAGGAAAACAATAAACAATATCAATGTGATAAACTTTCTCATATGTTTAATAACTTTTTTATTGACGTAACGATTCGACGGGATCCTGACTTGCAGCTTTCTTTGCCGGCAGGTAACCAAAAACGATCCCCACAGTTGCCGAAACAAAAAATGCCACAAGGACAGAAAAGAACGAAACTATGGTTTTTATATCGGCAGTCATCTGTATCAGGTGTGCAAGAACAATTCCCAGTATCACACCTATCAGGCCGCCAAATACACTTATCAGGGTTGATTCGGCAAGGAACTGAACTATGATGTCCTTACGCGATGCACCTATCGCCTGGCGTGTACCTATCTCACGTATCCTTTCCCACACCGAAGCCAGCATTATGTTCATGATGCCGATACCACCTACTATCAGAGATATACCGGCTATAGCCCCCAGGACAATGTTGAATATCTCATTTGTCTTCTGTTGCTGTTTAAGCAGCAGTTCGGGTACAGTAACCTCAAAATCATAGATATCGGAATGGCGTCTAAGCAGCAAACGTTTTATCACATTGGCAGTCGAAGCAAGCTGATCTGTTTCTTTCACCTGAATGATTATCTTGTCAAGCTGGTCATTGCGCTCTTTGGCCTTTACGGGAGCAGATTGGTCATCGCCGCCTCCGCCTATCATGATTACCATTCCCCCCCCAACCATATTGTCCATGGTCTCCGGCTTGATGGCCGAACGATCCTTAAAACGCAGAAGTAATGTCTTGGCAGGAACAATGATCCTGTTATCGCTGCTGCTTATTCCCATCTCATCGGATGCCGAGGCAGTAAAATCCCTCTGCTCAATAACCCCAATGACTTTCAGCCATACCTTACCGCATTTTATGTACTGTCCTACAGGATCATCCTGATTGAAAAATCGCTTTCGGATATTTGCACCGATAACACAAACCGGAACACCTTTCAGGGATTGGGCCTCTGTGAATTTGTCACCA
>JALVJU010000351.1 GCA_027034005.1 Marinilabiliaceae bacterium | reverse complement strand
TTCTCCCAGATACCGGTCAGCTCTGCGGATTTTAGCAGATCGTTGCGGATGGTGTCTATCAGCTGCATACCCGTGATGGTCGGGATGATGTTTTTTCTCTCTTTGCGAATATACTTCCGCCTGAACAGTGTTTCGATGATCGCGGCTCTGGTTGACGGGCGGCCAATGCCGTTCTCCTTCATCAGGTCGCGAAGCTCTTCATCGTCAACCTGCTTGCCGGCAGTTTCCATGGCCCTCAGGAGTGTTGCTTCTGTATAGAGTTTTGGCGGCTGTGTCTCCTTTTCAAGAAGCTCGGGCTCGTGCGGGCCTTTCTCCCCTTTGGTAAATTCCGGCAGGATGGCCTCTTCTTTGCTGCTTTTGCCGGGTGAGGCGGGGAAAACAACCCTCCAGCCGGGTTCCACTATCTGTTTCCCCGTTGCTTTAAAATCAATGTCTTCCACTTTACCGAGGATGACGGTGTTTGAGATGATGCTGTCGGGGTAAAAGGCGGCGATGAACCGGCGTGTGACAAGGTCGTAAACGAGTTGTTCATCCCGTGAAAGGGTGGAGGAGTGCACTCCTGTGGGGATGATGGCATGGTGGTCGGTCACCTTTTTGTTGTCGAACACCTTTTTCGATTTTTTGATCTTTGCCTGCAAAAGCGGTTCCGTCAGTCTGGCATAGCTTTTCAGTCCTTTCAGGATGCCAGGTATCTTGGGATAGATGTCGTCGCTCAGGAAAGTGGTGTCAACACGCGGATAGGTGGTCAGTTTTTTTTCGTAAAGCGACTGTATCAGTTTGAGTGTGTCATCGGCCGAGAAAGCAAATTTCTTGTTGCACTCCACCTGTAGCGATGTCAGGTCGAACAGGCGAGGAGGGGCTTCCCTGCCTTTCTTCCTGCTGAAATCGACTATCCCGAACTCTTTCTCTTTTATCTGTGTCAAAACAGCTTCTGCCTCCTCTTTTTTCATGAACCTGCCTTTGGTGGCAGAGAAAAGCACCTCTTTGAATTTTGTTTTCAGCTCCCAATACGGTTCAGGCGTGAAGTTGTCGATCTCTTTCTGGCGTTTCACTATCAAAGCAAGGGTGGGTGTCTGAACCCTTCCGATGGAGAGCACCTGACCGCTCTGGCCGTATTTGAGGGTGTACAGCCGTGTGGCATTGATGCCGAGGAGCCAGTCGCCGATGGCACGGGCGCTGCCTGCGGCATACAGGTTGTTGAACTCGCTGCTGTCCTTGAGCTGCCGGAACCCCTCGCGGATGGCCTCTTCGGTAAGTGATGATATCCAGAGCCGCTTTACCGGGCATTTGGTGCCCGCTTTGTGCAATACCCATCGCTGGATGAGTTCCCCTTCCTGGCCGGCATCACCGCAGTTTATCACCTCTTCGGCCTTTGTCACAAGAGACTCTATGGTTTTGAACTGCTTTTCAACTCCTTTGTTGTCAATGAGCTTTATGCTGAATTTTGAAGGTATGATAGGCAGTGAGCCGAGGTGCCAGCGCTTGAGCTCAGGTAGGTAGTCGTGCGGTTCTTTCAGTGTGCACAGATGCCCGTAGGTCCAGGTAACGCAGTAGCCGTTGCCTTCAAAATAGCCGTCGCGCCTTGTGGCGGCTCCGACAATCCTGGCAATCTCTCCTGCTACGCTCGGTTTCTCTGCTATGCAAACTTTCATTTAATGGCGGCACTTTGTTTCACTTGCGAAAATAGTAAAATATGGTGATTTTTTATTAACACAGAGACACGGAAGCACAGAGGAAAAAATTGAGGAAATGAAACACAGAGACACGGGGGCACAGAGGAAAAGGATTGAGGATAGGAAACACCGAGATACGGAGGGGATTGTGGGGGAGATGTATTGGATTGATTAAAAGGTTAATGCATTCTTTAATCAAATAACCAATTATATGCCGAACTTCAATTCTTTATTTATAAAATCACAAAAAAACATAACTAATAGTGAATATATTCCCCACTGGTATTGTCTTTATAACTGATTTGGGAAATGACAGTAATGGAGATATGGCTCATTAAATAATTGACGGGGAACTGAGACGCAGAGACATGTGGGAGTTTGTAGGGAGAAGTATTATGCTATTGCTTTAACCACTTAGGGCACATAAGGTCATTTTAGGGTATTTGTATCCAAAGGCTTCTATGGCCTACAGATCTTATATGGTATTTCCTGTGATTTATAGAACTGCCGTATGCTTGTCTGCCTGCAAGGCAGGAGTGCACTGGTGGTCAATTGTGCGCCAGCCGCTTACTCTTTTGCCGTTAGTTATTTTTAATTACCATCTCATTTAACACTCTCATTGGGATTTTCATTCCATTCGGCATTTGTGGATTTCCCTTTATGTAAGCATCACCTTTAATCTCTTGATTGATTTTCGCTTCAATTATCCAACCTGTGTTTTTGTCAACTTTAATCTCAGATGTCATTGAACCAGTTAAGTTATATTTCATTGGCTTTCCATTTGATTTAATATATGCATCTTTATCAGCTGTCTCAATTTTAGAGTTTCCTTTTATTAATGCATAGTCAGATGTCAAATCGGCAAATTCATAATCAGTAGTCATATTTGCAGACATCCCGGATTCAAGTTTTGTATTAATAGTCCATTTGTCTCCTTTATTTACTGGTTTGTCAGGATAGATTGCTGAAACCATTTCAATATTTCCTTTTATAGCATCAGCCCCATATGCTTTCATTATTTGTGCTTTTATTTGTTCTTTTTGCATTTCAGAAAGTTGGCCAAATTGATTTATGGCAGGTTCCCAAAGAGCTTCAACGTTTTTAACTTCAGTTATCTTTCCTGATTTACTCATTGTTATTTCAAAAGGTTTATTTTTCATTGCACCTAAAATTGTAGAAAAGATATCATTAACATCATTTTTCTCTGAGCTAAACTCTATTGAGCCTTGGGACATTTGCATAGACATACTTAATTTCTCGAATTTTGTATCCATATTGTATCCCTTGTCATTAATTTCTTTGACTAAAAATGTCATAGTCCCATTAATGCTCATAACCATCTTCACGTTTTGTCCATTAACTTCTTGAGTAATAGTTGCCTTTGAAACAGAAATTTGTTTATATTCTTTCCCTTTATCAAGTTTTAAAGATAAGTCAACACTTTGAGATTGACACGAGGTTAGAATAATTGATGCTAAAATCAGGGTAAAGATTGTTCTCATTTGTAATGTATTTAAGTTTATTAAATGCAGTTCGTTTTGTTAATTAACGCTAACGATTGTATATAAACAATTGCAAATATTTCTCTTATACACAAATATAAAGCTACAAATATTCTCTGTAAAAAGTAATCTAAATGAATGAATTTTATATTTCACACCTTATTTCCCCCTAAAAGGTGTTATTTAGTCAGAGGGGTATAACTTTTAAAACAAACGTAGGAGATTTTATGTGACGAATTTGGTTGCTAGTAATTTGGATGGGGTGGTTGCTAAAATAAAAAAAGCCTGTCAATCAAAAGATTAACAGGCTTTTGGGCGGTCTGGACGGGACTCGAACCCGCGACCTCCGGCGTGACAGGCCGGCATTCTAACCAGCTGAACTACCAGACCATTTAGTTCATGCTTTCGTGTTTGAACTACGTTTTGTTCTCAAAAGCGATGCAAAGATAATTCAAACTTCTTTATCTGCAATAGCTGACCGAAAAAAAAATTAAAATAGTTTTTTGGGTTAATGTTTTGGTCTCTGTTAAGTGTTTAAAACTCAATAAACTTAACAAGTCTGGAAGGTTGAAAAAATTACAACCCGTAAAATGTCTTAAACACCTCCGTCATGTAATGGTGGTCTTTTACCCCTCCGAATTCCCTTACAGAGTGCATTGAGAGCATTGGGTTACCCACATCCACCGATCTGATGTCCATCTGGCCTGTAAGTATGTTGCCCAGGGTCGAGCCGCCAACCATGTCCGATCTGTTCACAAATTTCTGGCACGGCACACCGGCAGTCTTGCACAGTGTCTCAAAAACGGCGCTGCTGTCGCCATCGGTGGTATATTTCTGGTTTGCATGTATTTTTATCACCGGACCGCTGTTCAGTACGGGGTGCAGTACCGGATCGTGCTTTTCTATCTGGTTGGGATGT